>DASRUW010000371.1:0-14648 GCA_035655255.1 Telluria sp.
CCAGAAGGTCTTCCATCTTAGCAGGAAATCCTTTTTCAATCAATTGCTTATAGCGGCGTTGCGCCCTGGCCTCGGCGCTGGCGGTCAGAAACACCTTGCACTGGGCGTTGGGAAAGATGACGGTGCCCATGTCGCGCCCGTCGGCGACCAGGCCCGGCGCCTTGCGGAACGACAGCTGCAAGGCATACAGAGCCTGGCGCACGACGGGGATGGCGGCGATTTTCGATGCCATATTGCCAACGTCTTCAGCCCGGATCGCGTTCACCACGCTCTCGTTGGCGAGCAGGATGTCGTTGCCCTTGAAGGTCACGGGCAGGTGCTCGCCCAGCTTGGCGATGGCGTGCTCATCGGTGAGCGGCACGTCGCGCCGCAGGACCTGCAGCGCCGTCAGGCGGTACAGCGCGCCCGAATCGAGCAGGTGGAAGCCGAAGTGGTCGGCCACCAGGTGGGCGACCGTGCCCTTGCCGGACGCGGTCGGGCCGTCGATCGTGATGACGGGAATCTGTGTTTGCGGCATGAAGGAACCAGGTAGCGGAGAGTGCCGCCATTATCTGGCCGAACCCGCCGTGCTGGCAAATCTGACCATGGCCGGCCCGGCATGGCGCCATAGCGGAAAGGCATACGCTTTCGGCGCCGGCGGGCGCTGCGTATGATGCCCGAATGAACAAGTCGCCCCTGCCCCGGCTCTGCCTGGCGCTGCTCGGTGTGGCCGGCTGCGCCGCCCCGGTCCCGTCCCGGCTGCCGCCCTACCGCGTCGCCGAGTCCACCATCGCCTCCCTGCACGAGGCCCTGCGCACCGGCCGCACCAGCTGCGCGGCGGTGGTGCGCGCCTCCCTGGGCCGGATCGAAGCCTACGACCAGGCCGGCCCTGCGCTCCACGCCGTCATCGCGCGCAACCCGGCGGCCCTGGCCGAAGCGCGCGCACTGGACCGGCGCCAGGCCGGCGCCGCCGCCCTGCTCCCCCTGCACTGCGTCACACTGCTCGTGAAGGACAATATCCAGGTCGCCGGCATGCCGACCACGGCGGGCGCGCTGGCGTTCCGTCACAACCGGCCGCCCGGCGACGCCGCCGTGATCGCGCGCCTGCGGGCCGCGGGCGCGATCGTGCTGGCCAAGGCCAATCTCGACGAATTCGCGTTCACCTACCGCGGCTCGTCCTCGCTCGCCGGACAGACCCGCAACCCCTACGGCCCGGGCCTGACGCCCGGCGGCTCCTCGTCCGGCACGGCCAGCGGCATCAACGCCAGCTACGCCCTGGTCGGCATCGGCACCGACACGGGCGGCTCGGGCCGGGTGCCGGCCGCGGTGCAGGCGCTGGCGGGCCTGAGGCCGACGCTCGGCGCGCTCAGCACGGCGGGCGTGGTCCCGCTCGCGCCATCCGAGGACACGGTCGCACCGCTGTGCCGCACCGTCGCCGACTGCGCGCGCGTGTTCGACGTGCTCACGGGAAGCCCCGGCAGCACGGCTCCGGCCAGCCTGGAAGGACGGCGGATCGGCGTGCTGCGCCAGCTGTTTCCCGTGCCGGCGACGCCCGAGCAGCGCGCCTTTGTCGCCGCCATCGACGCCGCGCTGGCGCGCATGCGCGCGGCCGGCGCCCAGGTGACCGAGGTCGACCTGCCGCAGCTGCCGCGCATCCTGGCCACCTACAAGACCGTCAAGCCGTATGAATTCCGCGGCGCCATCGAAGCCTACCTGGCCGCCTGGCCGGCGGACGCGGACGGCCACCCGCGCAGCTTCGAACAGCTGCTCGCCAGCGGCGGCTACGAAGCGCGCAACCGCGCCCCCTTGCTGGAATACGCCGAACTGGGACGCAGCCCTGCGGCCAATCCCGAGTATGTGCTCAACGCCACGGCGCGCCTGCCGGACGTGCGGCGCGCGGTGAGCGCAGCGCTGGCGGGCCTGGACGCCCTGCTCTATCCGACCCGCGCCAATTTCAATCTCGACGCCGACGGAACGACCTCGAACAACCCCGCCACCAGCCGCCTCGCCTCCTACGGCGGGCTGCCGGCCCTGGCCTTGCCCGTCGCGTTCGTGGCGCCGCCCGGCCATCCGGAACTGGGGCCGCAGCCGGTCGGGGTCGAACTGCTGGGGCGTCCGGGCGCCGAAGCCGCGCTGCTCGGCATCGGCCGCGCCTGGGAGGACTTGTCCCCCGTGCGCCAGCCGCCGCCGGCCACGCCCTAGTCGAGCACGATGGTGGGGTCGAAATAGGCCCGGGTCTGGTCCAGGAAGGCGGTGGTCAGGCGCGTCGGCTTGGACAGGGCCGAGGTGACGAAGGCGTAGTCGTTGGCGATGGTCGGCACGAACGGCCGCACCACGGTGCCCTGGCGCGTGTACGGCCGCGCCAGCAGCTCGTTCACCAGCGCCACCCCGAGCCCGCGCGCCGCCAGCGCGCAGGCCGATGCCACGGTGTGGGTTTCGACCCGCACCTCCGGCCGCACGCCTTCGCTCAGGAAGGCGTTGTCGATCTGCCCGCGCGACGCCCGCCCCAGCCCGAGCAGGATCAGCGGTTCGCCGCGCAGCAGCGCCGGCGTCAGCCGGGACGCGCCCGCCAGGCGGTGGGTGGCCGCCATCACGCAGGCCGTGGCGCTGGTGACGACCTTCTCGGCATGCAGGTCGGCCCGGTCCAGCGGCAGCTTGATGAAGCCCGCATCGACCGTGCGGGTGGCGATCATGGCCTTGGCCGTCTCGGCGCTGCGCGAATCGAGCGCGACCCGCACGCGCGGAAAGCGCTGCAGGAAAGCGGCCACGATGTCCGGCAGGATGCCTTCCGAAAAACTGGGCGGCGCCACCAGGCTCAGTTGACCGACCCGATAGTCGGCGATGTCGCGGATCAGGCTGAACACGCGCTCCATGCTGCCCAGCGACAGGTCGACCTCCTCGAACAGCAGGCTGCCGTCCTGGGTCGGCACCAGGCGGCCGTGGTCGCGGTAGAACAGGTCGAAGCCGATCTGCTCCTCGAGCTGGGCCAGCATGCGGCTGACCGAAGGCTGGGTCATGCCGAGCCGGCGCGCGGCCTCGGTGACCGAGCCGGCCACCACCACCGCGTGGAAGGCCCGCAGCGCCTTGAAGTTGACCTGGCCCGCCGCGTCGTTCATGGCTGCGCCCGCGCCGGCCGCCCGCTAGCGCGGAACGACCGGCAGCACCACGTGGGACGGATGGTCGCGGTCCAGATGGATGCGGTTGCGGGCCACCACCGGCGTGCTGGGCGTGCCGGCCGGGGCGCCGGTGTTCGGGTTGATGTCGAAGTGCGGGAAGTTGCTGCTCGAGATATCGATCCGGATGCGGTGCCCGGCGGCGAACCGGTTACTGGTCGGGAAGCACGGGATCCTGATCTTGTAGATGTCATCCGGTTGCATCAGCCGCGGCTGGTCGAAGGATTCGCGAAAGCGCATCCTCAGTATGCCATGCGCCAAATTGATGGCGCAACCGTCGGGATAATCCTTGCTGGGCGGGTAGACGTCGACCAGCTTGACCGTGAAATCCGTGTCCGGAGCCGACGAGGACACCCACAGGTGGGCCACGATCTGGCCGGTCACCTCCACCGGCTCGCGCAGCACCTCGGTCTGGAACACCAGCACGTCCGGACGGTCCGCCAGCGGGCCGTATGGCTGCTCGGCCGCGAAGATGGCGCGCGTGGTGCGCTGGTCGAAGGCCCCGGCGTTCATCAGCGGCGCGCCGGAGGCGATGGCGCCGCCGATGGTCGGCACCGGGTGGGTGGGATCGAAGTCGTATTCCAGCGCGGCCGCGTGCAGCTGGGGCACGTTATGCTCCATGGCGCCGCCGGGCGTGAAATAGAACGGCAGGTTGAGGGCGCGCTGCAGCGGCCACTCCTGCTCGTCGCGCCACTGGCCACCGTGGTCGAGCCGGCCTTCCCGCGTGCGGCAGCCGCTGCCGCCGCCCATGACGAAGAGCTTGACGGGCGCGTGCAGGTAATCGGCCGCCAGCGGATCGCCCTTGAGGTGGCGGTCGAACCAGCCCTGGCGCAAGGCCTGGTAGTCCGGGGCGATATTGCCGTCGAGGGTAGCGGCCGGACCGAAGTCCACCTCGCCCGCATGCGTCACCGAGCGCTGGCCATGGGTCCACGGGCCGAGCACCAGGTGCACCGGCGCGCGCTTGCGGCCGGCCAGGCCCATGAAATTCTCGGTGGCGGTCAAGGCGTAGGGATCGAACCAGCCGGTCAGGTGCACCATCGGCACGTCCGGCCAGTCGGCATAGTGGCCGCGCGCGTACAGGGCCGGACTCTTCCAGTAGTCGTCGAACACCTCGTGGCGCCACTGCTCGATGACGAAGCCCTCGTATTCAGGCGCCGCGGCCAGCGGCGAATGGCCCGGCTGCCACGGATCGACGCCGACCGCGGCGCGGATGTCGACCTGCTGCAGGGCCGCCTTGCGGTAGGCGTCGGCCAACGTCAAAGGCGACAGCAGCGCGTGCTTGTGCGCCCAGGTCAGCTGCTTGAGCTCGAACGCCCCGCCCTGCCGGATGCCGCTGTGGAAGGCGCTCGAGAAGCCGCCCGAATCGAGGAACATCGCCGCCAGTCCGGCCGGGTTGCCGGCCGCCAGCGCCGCCTGCACGTGGGCGCTGTAGGACAGGCCCAGCGTGCCGATGCGGCCGTCGCACCAGGCCTGTTCCCGGATCCAGGCCAGCGTGTCGAGCCCGTCCTCGTGCTCGTTGACGTATTTGCTGAAGACGCCTTCGGAACCGTAGCGCCCGCGGCAATCCTGCAAGAGGTAAGCGTAGCCGGCAAGGGCGAACGCGGCGGCCACTTCCGGCTTCGAGCGCGGCACCGGACAGGCCGCCGAGCGGTCCGCCGGATTGGTGCCGCGCTTGTTGTAGGGCGTGCGCTCGAGCAGCACGGGGAACGGTCCCGGCCCCGGCGGCAGGTACAGGTCGGCCGCCAGGCGCACCCCGTCGCGCATGACGATCATCAGGTCGCGCTGGACCGAATAAGTCGATTTCATGATCAACCTGTTCAATAGCCGGTCATGACCGCGAACGCGACCGCCGCGGCGGACAGCGCCGTCATCACGAGGAACCAGGGCAGCACGAAGCGGAACCACTGGGCGTAGGAGATGCCGGCCGTGGCCAGGTAGGCCAGCAGCATCCCGGACGTGGGCGCCAGCATGTTGACCAGGCCGTTCCCGCACAGGAAGGCGAACACGGTGGTCTGGCCGCTGACGCCGACCGTGTGCGCGATCGGGGCCAGGATCGGGATGCTCAGCGCCGCCTTGGCCGAGGTCGACGGGATCAGGAGGGTCAAGAACATCTCGAAACCCATGACCAGCGGCGCGACCACCACCGGCGACAGGCCGTCCACGTGGTGCGAGGCGAAGGCGATGATGGTGTCGAGGATGCGTCCGTCGCGCAGCACCAGTTCCACGCCGCGCGCCATGCCGACCAGGAGCGACGCCAGCATCATCGACTTCATGCCGTCGACGAAGGCGTGCGCGCCCTGGCGCGGCGTCATGCCGGCGGCGGCGCCCATCAGGACCGCGGCGACGATGAAAAGAGCCGCGAATTCGAGATCGCGCCAGGCGAGCATCGACGAGCCGCCTGCCAGCAGCGCCACGGTCAGGCCGAGCACCGCCAGGATGGCCACGTGGCCGCGCGCGAGCCGGCTGGCGGCGCGGCGCTCCAGCTGGGGCCGGGCGCCGCGCCCCAGCCGCAGCACGACGGCGATGGCGAGCGCCAGCATGACCAGCCAGAACCCGAAGCGGAACAGCGCGCCGCTGAACACGGGCAGGCCGACGATGGGCTGGGCGATCAGCAGCGCCACGGGATTGGTTACCGAGGCCAGGTAGCCCACCTTGGCCGCCAGCGTGAGCATGGCGAAGCCGTACAGGCGGCTGCATCCCATCTTGTCAGCCAGCGCCATGACGATCGGGATGACCAGCAGGTATTCCGAGATCAGGCCGAGGAAAGTGCTCCCGGCCGAGACGGCGATCATGACCACCGGGGTGATCACGGCCACCCGTCCCCCGCTCAGGTCCAGCAGGCGCTCGATGCCGGCGTCCAGCGCGCCGGAAGTGCGCAGGATGCCGAACATTCCGCCCAGCAGCAGCATCATGAAGATCAGGCCGGACGACTTGACGAGTCCCGCCGGAATGGCGGTGAACATGGCCGCCGGCGACACCGGCCGCGCCCCATGCGCGGCGGCTTCCCCTGGCGCGGACGGCAGCAGCGCCGCGACACCCACCGCCTTGGGCAGTTCCTGGTAGGTGCCGGGGATGACCCGGGCCGGCTCCGCGCCGCCGGCGCGGCGGTACTCGCCGGACGGGATCAGCCAGGTCAGCGCCACGGCGACCGCCAGCGCGGCGAACATCATCATCACCGGGTCGAGGGCCCAGCGGCGCGCCGGCGCCGCGCTGGTGGTCGGAGTGTGGCTCATGATGGTCAGAACCTGGTCCCGAGCTTGGCGTAGAAGTAGCGGCCGCGCACGTCGTAGGTGTAGATGTCGAAGTTGATCGGATTGTTGGCGGCCGACAGCGGCGGCTGGCGGTCGAACACGTTGTCCACCCCGACCGTGATGTCGATGCGGGCATTCGGCGCGTAGCTGAGCTGCAGGTCGTGGAAGGCCACGCCCGGCACCGTGCCGCCATTGACGGCGTTGCCCGCCACGTCCGCGCTGTGGCCGATGAAGCGGGTCTTCCAGCCGGCGCCGAACGGGCCGCTCGCGTAGCGCAGCGAGGCCTGGGCCTTCAAGCGCGGGAAGGTCGAGCGTGGCTGGTCGGACTTGCCGGCGCGGTCATCCACCACCACCGAGCCGTCGGCTTGCGGCACCAGGGAACGGTAACGCTGCAGGTAGGCCAGGTCCAGCGCCGCATCGACCTTCCCGCCCCAGGCCGGCGCCATGTAGCGCACGGTGGCATCCACCCCGGCCACCTCGATGCGCGACAGGTTCACGACGGCCTGGGTCACGTTCTGCACTTCGCCGCCGGGCGCGCGCGCGATCAGCTCGCAGAACTGGCCGCTCTTCGCGCAGCCCTGCAGGATCTGGGTCGCCGTCTGCGACGCGATCGCGTCCTTGACCTTGATGCGGAAGTGGTCGGCCGTCAGCGTGAAGCCCTTGAGGAAGGCCGGTGTCCACGCCACGCCCAGGCTGACGGTGTCGGCGGTCTCGGGCCTGAGGCCGGTGTTGCCGGCGGTGACGCCGCGCACCAGGCCGCCGTTGTACTGGCTCTGGTTGTAGGACGAGGGCACGCCGGCGCAGCCCGGCAGCCCGGCGCCGCCGCCATTGCAAGGGTCCACCGCCTGGAACATGGTCTGGCGCTGGCCCTGGTACAGCTCCAGGATCGACGGCGCGCGGAAGCCCTGCGAATAGGTGCCGCGCACCAGCACCGACGCGACGGGCCGGTACAGGATGCCCAGCTTGCTGGTGGCCTTGCCGCCCACGCTGGAGTAGCGCGAATAGCGGGCGGCGGCGTCGAGTTCGAGCTTGTCCACGCCCGGCAGGCCGGACAGGACCGGCGCGCTCAGTTCGGCGTAAGCCTCGTGCAGGCTGTAGGAGCCGCGCGTCAGGTCGCGCGCCGGCGAGGTGGTGGGCGACTGGGCCACGCCGTTCAGCAGCGGCAGCACGTTCGACAGCGACGCGACGAAGGCGTCCGGCACGTCCTCGGCCCATTCCTGGCGGTACTCGTAGCCGGCCGCCAGGCCCAGCGTGCCACCGGACAGTTCGGCCAGGCTGGTGGTCGCGTTCAGGCTGAGATCGGTCTGGCGCGTGGCGTTCTCGTCGTGCGCGTTGTAGCGCATGTAGTCAGCCATGGCCGGGGTGATCGCGCCAAAGAGATTGAGCGGCACGCAGCCCGCTTGCGTGGTGCATTTGTCGGGCCCCTGCAGGCCGCGATAGATGTGCTCCAGGTTGAGCTGGTTGATGCTGTCGAAGGTGGCGGCGCTGCGCGCATAGGTCAGGGTCGCGTCCCAGGTCCAGTCGCGCCCGAGGGCGCTGACGTCGCCGTCGAGCCCGAGCAGCAGGCGCGAGGTGCGCACGTCCTGGCGGTTGTCGCGGTTGCCCACTTCGACCGGCACGCGCTGGATCCGGAAGCTGGAGCCGGAGAACGCCAGCGCGTTCGCGGCCGGCACGCCGTTGGCGGTGCCGAAGGGGTTGTAGGCCTGGTCGGCGCTGACCGCGAAGCCGTTGCTGCCACGGATATCCATCGGGAACGGCGCGAACAGCTGGCTCGACTTGCGCGCCGAGTACATCAGCTCGACCCGCCCGGAAACGGATTCGCTCAGCTTGTAGTTCAGGCGGCCGAACAGGCCGCCACGTTCGCTGGGTCCGGTCGAATAGATGCCCTGGGCGAGCGTGTTGTAGTAGTCGCCCGGCAGCCGCGCCACGTGGAAGGCGTCGTCCGCGCCGGCGCCGGCGCCGATGGCGCTCACGCCGGCATTGCGCGTGACCGCGTTGGCCGCGTTGTTGCCGAAGCCGGCCGGGGTGCCGAAGTACTTGTTGTTGGCCAGGCCAGGCAGCACGTACAGGCCGTTCGGGCTGCTGGGGGCCGCGCTCAGCGGCGCCAAGGCGGTGCGGGTGACGTCGCGGTCCTCGGTGCGGATCGGCTTGGTGTCGTTGTAGCTGGCCGACAGGAACAGGGAGCCGTCGCCGAGCTTGCGGCCCCAGTTCACGTAGCCGCTGACGTTGCGGTTGTCGCTGCGCGACGTCTCGCCCACCCGCAGGTCCGCCTCCACGCCTTCCAGCCGGCGCCGGGTATGGATGTTGACCACGCCGGCGATCGCGTCGGCGCCGTAGATGGCGGAGGCGCCGTCCTTCAACACCTCGATGTGGTCGATGATGCCGAGCGGGATGGAATTGAGGTCGACAAAATCGCGGAAGCCGCGCCCGCCGGTCGCGCTCGGCCAGCGGTGGCCGTCCACCAGCACCAGGGTGCGGTTGCCGCTGCCCTCAGCGCTGCCGAGGTAGCGCAGGTTGACGGAGCTCACGCCGTAGGACGTGCCTTGCGTCCCGTTCGAGTTGAGGCTGACGCCGACGTTGGGCATGGCCTGCACCAGGTCGCCCACCGAGGTCGGCGCGGCCTGCTTGATGTCGTCCTTGGTCATGGTCAGCATCGGGCCGGCCGTGTCGGCGTCGCGGCGCACGATGCGCGAGCCGGTCACCTTGATCACGTTGTCGGCGGCCGGTGCCGGCGCCGCGGGCGCGGTTTCAGGCGCCGTCTGGGCCCAGGCGGCGCCTGCGCCCAACGTCAGGATGGTCGCCGCGCAGGCCGACCAGGTGTTCTTGGTTTTCATTATTGCATCCCCTCCAGGTCCAATGTCTTGTTGTCGAGCTTGGGCAGATTGCCGCTGTTCGACAGAGTACGAGGACCTGTTCTCCGCCATCAATCTTATGGCAGAGAACAATGGTTGTATGCAATTTTGGTATGGCGCTCAGCGCCGGGCGATGGCGGCGAAGGCGTCGAAGTAGTCGGGGAAGGTCTTGGCCACGCACTTCGGATCGTTGATGCGCTGGGGCGCGCCCTTGCGCAGCGCGCCGTCCAGGCTGGCGAGGGAGAAGCACATCGCCATGCGGTGGTCGTCGTAGGTGTCGATGGCGGCTGGCAGGATCGCCGCGGGCGGGGTCACGCGCAGCCAGTCCGGCCCCTCCTCCACCGTGGCGCCCACCTTGCGCAGCTCGGTGGCCATGGCGGCGATGCGGTCGGTTTCCTTGACGCGCCAGCTGGCGATGTTGCGCAGCGTGGTGGTGCCGTCCGCGTACAGGGCGGCCACGGCGATGGTCATGGCCGCATCCGGAATGTGGTTGAAGTCCATGTCGATGGCCTTGAGCGGGCCGTTGGCGGACGCCTCGATCCAGTTGGGGCCGCGCACGATGGTCGCGCCCATGGCTTCCAGCGCCTCCGCGAAGCGCACGTCGCCCTGGATCGACTCCTGACCCACGCCTTCCACCCGCACCGGGCCGCCGCCGATGGCGCCCGCGGCCAGGAAGTAGGACGCGCTCGAGGCGTCGCCCTCCACGTGGATCTCGCCCGGGCTGGCGTAGGCCGCGCCGTCCTTGATGGTGAAGGCGGACCAGCCCTCCTGCGCCACCGTCACGCCGAAGCGGCGCATCAGGTTCAGGGTGATTTCGATGTAGGGCTTGGAAATGAGCTCGCCCACCACTTCGATGCGCACGTCGCGCCCGCGCGCCATCAGCGGGGCGGACATCAAGAGCGCCGTCAGGAACTGGCTGGACACGTTGCCGCGCACGGCGATCGGCGCGTCCTTGAGCGCAGGCTGACGGATGTGCAGCGGCGGGTAGCCGGGGTTGCCGGTGTATTCGATGTTGGCGCCGATGGCGTTGAGCGCGTCCACCAGGTCGCCGATCGGCCGCTCGTGCATGCGCGGCACGCCGCGCAGGACGTAGTCGCCGCCGATCACGGCCAGGGCCGCCGTCAGCGGGCGGATCGCCGTGCCGGCGTTGCCCATGAAGAGGTCCGCCTGGCCGTTCGGCAGCTTGCCGCCGGCGCCGTGCACGACGTGGGTGCGTTCGTCGATCTTTTCCCAGGCGATGCCGAGCGACCGCAAGGCGCCCAGCATCACTTCCGTGTCGTCCGAATGCAGCAGGTCGTGGATGCGGGTGGTGCCGCTGGACAGCGCCGCCAGCAGCAAGGTGCGGTTGGAAATCGACTTGGAACCCGGCAGCCGCACCGTTCCCGCCACGCGCGGCACGGGTTGCAAGTCGATGTGGGACGGGTGGGCGGTGCTCATGTGTGCTTTCTATTCGGAGGTTTCTTGGGACTGCGGCGCTTCCGCCGCTTCGATGGCGTCGATCCAGCGCTGGCGGGCCTGCTGGGCGCTGGCATACACGGCTTCGATGGCGCTGCCGTCGGCGGCGGCCAGCATCGCGCGCAGTGCGTTCAATTGTGCCAGATAGGCATCGAGTTCGCCGAGCAAGGCCGTGCGGTTGGCGAGCGTGATGTCGCGCCACATCTCCGGCGACGAGCCGGCGATGCGGGTGAAGTCGCGAAAGCCGCTGGCGGCGAACTGGAACAGCAGGTTCGCGTGCGGCTTGTTGGCGATGTCGTCCACCAGCGCGTAGGCCAGCAGGTGCGGCAGGTGGCTGACGGCGGCGAATACCTTGTCGTGGTCTTCGGGCGTGAGGCGGTGCACGACGGCGCCGCAGGCCTGCCACGCGTTGGCGACCTTCTCCAGCGCCTCGGCCGGATTCTCGGGCAGCGCGGTCAGGACGAACTTCTTGCCCCGGTACAGGTCGGCCAGGGCCGCCTCCGGGCCGTTCTTCTCGCGTCCCGCGATCGGGTGGCCGGGCACGAACTGACGCACGCGGGACCCCAGCGCGGCGCGCGCGGCGGCCACCACGTCCGCCTTGGTGCTGCCGGCGTCGGTGACGATGGTACGCTCGTCCAAATACGGCAGCATGGCGGCGAGAATTTTGCCCGTCTGCGCCACCGGCGCGGCCAGCAGCACCAGGTCGGCACCGGGAATGGCCGTCTCCATCGGCTCGCCCGCATCGACGATGCCGAGCGCGCGCGCCCGTTCGACGGTCGCCGCGTCGCGCCCGACGCCGACGATCCGCTTGGCGAATCCGGCACGGCGCAGGGCCAACGCGAACGATCCTCCGATCAGTCCGACGCCGACGACGACGACCTTATCGAACATGGATCAGCCCAGCGCTTTCTTGAGCGCCGCGATGCACGCCGCGTTCTCCTCCGGCAGGCCGATGGAGATGCGCAGCCATTGCGGCAGGCCGTAGTTGCCGACCGGGCGCACGATCACGCCCTGCTTGAGCAGCGCCAGGTTGACACGCGCGCCCGCGCCGTCGTCGTCGCCGACCTTGACCAGCACGAAGTTGCCGTAGGACGGGACGTATTCCAGGCCCATCTCCTCGAAGGCCTGCACGAACTGGCGGTAGCCGGCGGCGTTGTTCTCGGCGCTCTTTTGCAGGAAGGCCTTGTCGTTGAGGGCGGCGATGGCCGCGGCCTGGGCCAGCGAGTTCACGTTGAACGGCTGGCGGACACGGTTCATCAGGTCCGTGACGGCCGGCTGGGCGATGGCGAAGCCGACGCGCAGGCCGGCCAGGCCATAGGCCTTGGAGAAGGTGCGCGAGACGATCAGATTCGGGTACTTGCGCACCCAGTCGGTGGACTCGTACTGGTCTTCCGGCGAGAGGAATTCGTTGTAGGCCTCGTCCAGCACCACGATCACATTGGGCGGCACCTTGGCCAGGAAGGCTTCCAGCTTGGCGGCCGGCAGGAAGGTGCCGGTCGGGTTGTTCGGGTTGGCGATGAAGACCAGGCGCGTGTCGGCATCGATGGCGGCTGCCATGGCGTCCAGGTCGTGTCCGTGGTCCACGGCGGGCACCACGATCGCGCGCGCGCCGAGTCCTTGCGCGGCCAGCGCGTACACGGCGAAGGAGTATTGGGCGTAGACGATCGCCTCGCCCTTCTGCACGAAGGCCTTGGCGGCGATTTCGAGGATGTCGTTGCTGCCGTTGCCGAGCGTGATCCAGTCCATCGGCACGTCGTAGCGCTCGGCCAGCGCGGTCTTCAGGTCGAAGGCGTTGGCGTCCGGGTAGCGGCCCAGGTCCGCGGCCGCGGCGGCCATGGCTTGCTTGGCGGATTCCGGCACGCCGAACGGATTCTCGTTCGACGCCAGCTTGACGATCTTGGCTTCGTCGAGGCCGAACTCGCGCGCGACTTCCGAAATGGGTTTGCCGGCCTGGTAGGGCGCGATGGCACGGATGTAATCGGGACCGATGGATTGGGACATGGCTGTACTCGGGAAAAAAGGAAAATCAGAGGCTGACCGGATAGGAGCCCAGGAGCTTGAAGAAGGCCGCGCTCTGTTTGAGCTCGTCCAGTGCACGCGCCACCGGCGCTTCCTGCACGTGGCCTTCCACGTCGACGTAAAAATAGTATTCCCAGGTGCCGATGCGCGCGGGGCGCGACTCGAAGCGCGTCATCGACACCCCGTGCTTGGCCAGCGGCGCCAGCAGGTTGTAGACGGCGCCGGCGGCATTCGGCACGGCCAGCACCAGCGAGGTGTGGTCGCGGCCCGACGGGGCGGTGTGCAAGTGGCCGATCACGGCGAAACGGGTGCGGTTATGCGGGTCGTCCTGGATGTGGGCGTGCGCCACGCCGAGGCTGTACTGCACAGCGGCGCGGTCGCTGGCGATGGCGGCGATAGTCGGGTCCTGCCCCGCCATGCGCGCCGCTTCCGCGTTGGAGGCGACGGCGCGGCGCTCCAGGTCCGGGTAATGGAGGTTGAGCCAGACCTGGCACTGGGCCAGCGCCTGCGAGTGCGCGCACACGACCTGGATGCCGTCCATGGTGCCGCTCTTGGTCATCAGGCTATGGTGGACGGGGATTGCAACCTCGCCGCTGATGGTGGTGCTGGTGGCCAGCAGCAGGTCCAGGGTGCGGTTGATTGCGCCTTCCGAGGAATTCTCGACCGGGACCACGCCGAAGTCCGCGGTGCCGGCTTCGGTCGCGCGGAACACCTCGTCGATCGACACGCAGGGCAGTGTCTCGATGGCGGTGCCGAACTGCTGGTACACGGCCTGCTCGCTGAAGGTGCCGGACGGGCCGAGGTAGGCCACGGTGACGCGCTTTTCCAGCGCGCGGCAGGCGGACATGATCTCGCGAAAGATGGTCTGCATCGCCGTGTCGGGCAGCGGGCCGGGATTGCGCTCGGCGACGCGGCGCAGGATTTGGGCTTCGCGCTCCGGGCGGAACACGGGGGCCATGGTCTCGGCCTTCACGTGGCCGACTTCCTGCGCCAGCTTGGCGCGGCGGGAAAGGAGGTCCAGCATCTGCGCATCGATCGCATCGATCTGCTCGCGCAAGGGTTTCAGTTTGTCTGTCATGGTCGCGTATCCGATTGCAGAACCATCCGTCATCCCCGCGGAGGCGGGGACCTCTGGTAAGCAGCTGGTGGCCGACGCCAATTCCGGCCGCCGGCGTCCTACCAGGGGTCCCCGCGTGCGCGGGGATGACGGTTAACGTCCGGCGAATTCGTTCAAATAATCGACGAGAGCTTGCACGCCCTCGAGCGGCATCGCGTTGTAGATCGATGCGCGCATACCACCGACGGACTTGTGGCCCTTCAGCTGCAGCAGCCCGCGCGCCTTCGCGCCGGCCAGGAATTTCTCGTTCAGGGATTCGTCGCGCAGGTAGAACGGTACGTTCATGCGCGAACGGCAATCGGATGCGACGCGGTTCTGGTAGAAGTCGTCGGCATCCAGCGCTGCGTACAGCAGCTTGGCTTTTTCGATGTTGCGTTGTTCCAGCGCCGCCACCCCGCCCTGCTTCTTGAGCCACTGGAAGGTCAGGCCGGCCATGTAGATGGCATAGGTCGGCGGCGTGTTGTACATGGAGTCGTGTTCGGCCACGATCTTCCAGTCGAAGGCGGACGGACAGATCGGCAGCGCGTGGCCCAGCAGGTCCTCGCGCACGATCACGATGGTCAGGCCCGCCGGGCCGATGTTCTTCTGCGCGCCGGCGAAGATGACGCCGTACTTCGACACGTCGATGGTGCGCGACAGGATGTGCGAGGACATGTCCGCCACCAGGGTCGTCTCGCCCTGCACCGTCGGCACGAAGTTGAATTCGACGCCGTCGATGGTCTCGTTGGTGCACACGTGCAGGTAGGCCGCGTCCGGCGTCAGCTTCCACGTCTCCTGGTGAGGGACGCTGGTGAATTTGCCT
>DASRUW010000372.1:0-11410 GCA_035655255.1 Telluria sp.
TCGGCACCGTCACGCCATGTGTCAGGTCGCCGTTGATCGCCGGCTCCATCAACTGGTTCGGCCGCGCATTCGTCGTATAGTGCGACACCGATGATCCGCCCTGGTACGGCGCCGGCGTGTACATCAGTATGCGCAGCGCCGCATCGGCTCCCGCCAGCCGCGTGCTGTCCACCCCCAGCGAAGCGATCACCCCCGACGCCGTGCGTGAGCGGTGCGCCAGCTTGGCCTTGAGCGTCTGCCCGTCCGTCTGGCTGATCCGCACCGCCGGGATCGTGATCGACGGATCCGTTCCGCCCAAGCCCGTCACGGGGCCGGGCTGGTTGTCCGCCACCACCATCCCGAGCGCGCCCGCCGCCTGCACGTTCAGCGCCTTCTGGACGAAGGTACAGGTCCCGCGGTCGACCAGCGCGATATGTCCGCGCACCGCCTGCACGTTGACCGAATCGAGCGCAACGCAGGCCAGTCCCGTGCCGTCGCCCTGGTCGACCACCGGCATCAGGTCCGCGGCGACCGGCGGATTCGATAGCGGCGGGCCGAACGAAGCATCGCCAACTTCGTAGTTCCCCGCCGCGTCGCCGGATGCCGGCCCGCTGATGGCGAGCGTGGACTTGGGCGCGAGCACGGTCGGCACCGCCGCCGTCACCTGCTGCCCGTCCCAGGAAAGCGTGCCGCTGACGGCGGAGGAGGCACGTTCGCTGGCATTCATCTCCGTCCAGTGCTTGCCGTTGCGGTCGTCCAGCAGGTGGTAGTCCCAGATGGAGGGCCGGCCGTCCGTGTATGCGCCGCTCTGGCCGTCCGTGAAGGTCTGGAAGCCGAGGCCGTGCGCCAGCTCGTGCAGCAGCACGGCGATCAGGTCGATCTGGCTGCCGTGGTTGTTGTCCAGCCCCAGGTAGAACCCCGATCCCGGCAGGCAGTCGGAAGCGAGCCCCAGGCGCGAATTGAAGCGGGCGACGATGTGCGGCGCGCCGGGCGCCACCAGGTCCGTCTGCGCCAGTTTGCCGGCCAGCGCGCTTGGATACCAGGTATTGGCACGCGGCGCGTTGGGGAAGTCGGCGAAGATGTCGGCCGCGCCCGCAGAGCCGAGGACGGCGGAATTGGCGGTGCAGGACAGGGGCACGAACGAGGCCTGCACCCGGATCGCGACCGTGCTGCTGACCGTCGCGGCCCAGATGTCGGCCGCTTGCGTGAAGGCGATCAGGCGCTGCTGCCCGAGCGTGGTGCCGGTGTTGCCGCCGACCGGCGCGGCCGGGGTGGGGTCGTTGAAGCCTTCCCCGGGCGCGTTGGCGTTGATGATCGTGATGGTGGCCGCGGCCTCGGCGCCCTGCATGGCAAAGGCGAGCAACGCGGCGGCGCACAGGCTAGCGGTCTTCATGATGCTCCTCCGGTTTTTGCGTGCTGTCTTCCGCCGTCCGGCCGCCTTCGACGCAGGAGATGGCGAGCTTGCCGTCCGCCCCGCGCGAAATGACGGCATACGACATGGCGCTCTCGCCAAGATGCTTGTGGACGGTGCCGTCGGCGCGGCGGACCGTGGGCGCAGCCGCCGGCCGCGGCGCCAGCGTGGCTTCCAGGGCGCGCAGGGCCTGGAATTCCTGCGCTGTGGGCGCGCGCAGCTGCCCGGTGAGCGGATCGCGCACGACGACGGCGCCTGGCTCCGGTGCGCCGGCGAACGCGGCGGAACTGAGCACCAGGGCGCCGGCCGCGGCGAGGGCGCGCGCCCGGCCAAGCACAACCACCAGGCCAAGCAGCAGCATGGCCCAGGCCGACGGCTCCGGCACCGGCAGGATGCGCAGGCTGTCGATGCCGATGTAATTGAGCTCGGATGCAGGCCCGGTGTAGTGGAAGGCGAAGCGGCCGTCTTCCGGGCTGCCGGCATGCACGCCGGGGGCGTACTCAAGCCACTGCGTCGGCACGCGGAACGCGGGCTGCACCGGCGTCGTGAAGCTGGCCGGGTCGGTGGAGCCGGTCGGCGAGTAGCGCACTTCCAGCATGTCGCTGAAGCCTTCCCCGTCGGCGGTGCGGGTCCAGAAGCTGATGCCGGTCATCTGGTCCACGTGGATCGGGGGCGTGATCAGCCACAGGTCCACCATGCCGTTGGGCGCGCCCGCGCCGGCGAAGTTGGCGGCGATGTAGGCGCCGGGCGCCCCGGCCTGCGCGACGAAGACGCCGGGATTCCCCTGGAACCAGTTTTCGCCGGGTGGCACGCTCTGGTTCAGGAGCACCCAGCCGGTCAGGTGGCTGATGTCGTCGAAGTTCTCGACGAGGGTGGCGGGCGTCGACTGCGCGTGGACCGGAACGGCCAGCGCGAGCGCGAACGCCCACAGGATGGAGACAAGTTTTTTCATGAAGTCGCTCCTGCGCGGGATGCTCCGGGGCGGAGCAAACGACTTCAGAATAGGGAGCAGGCGCTGCGGGCGGTTGATCCAGGTCTAACGGACGCGGGCGTGTCGGACGACAGCGCGGGCCTACCTGTCACGCGCCCCGCGCAGCTTGCCGACGATCCCGCTCGGGAAGAAGTACACCGACAGGACGAACAGCACCCCGAGCCACAGCAGCCAGCGGTCCGGATGCAGGGCCGCGGCCAGGAAGGGCAAGCCCTCCAGCGCGGACGAAGCCTGGCCCATGAGCGTCTTGAGGTAGTTCTGCGCCAGCAGGAAGAGGGTCGCGCCGACCACCGCGCCGTACATCGTGCCCATGCCGCCAATGACGACGATGAGGAGGATGTCGGTCATGACCTCGAAGCCGAGCATCGTCTTGGGACCGACGTAGCGCAGCCACAGCGCCATCAGCGCGCCGGCCAGCGCCGCCACCAGCGCGCCGATGCAGTTGGCCCAGATGCGGTAGACGACGGTGCGGTAGCCGATCGCCTCGGCGCGGAATTCGTTCTCGCGGATCGCCTGCAGCACGCGTCCGAACGGCGAGTTCACGAGGCGCAGCAGGAACAGGAACAGCAGCAGGCTGCCCGTGAAGACGATGTAGTAGGTGATCACCTTGCCGTCGATGCGGGAAGTGAGCTCGTAGGCGGGCGAGAGCACGTCGGGCACGCTGAAGGTCTTGCCGTCCTCGCCGCCGGTGAGGTCGGACAGCTGCGAGGCCAGCACGGCGAAGGAAGAGGCCACGGCCAGCGTGATCATCGAATAGAAAATCGCCCGCACCCGCAGCGCGAACAGCCCGATGACGAAGGCCAGTGCCACGCTGAGGGCCAGCGCGACGGCGATCCCGCCCAGCATGCCGCCCCAGGTCGGATCGCCGTCGCCGGACAGGCCAAGGCCGACGCCGTACGCGCCGATCCCGAAGAACATCGTGTGCGCGAACGACACCACGCCGGTGTACCCGAGCAGCAGGTCGTAGGACGCCACCAGCACGATGTAGACGCAGATGGTGGCGGCCGTGTTGAGCGGCCGCGCGCCCTGGAACAGGAAGGGTGCGAGCGCCAGCACGAGCACGATCAACGACAGCACGAGGGACAGCGCGCGGCTGCGCGGCAGGTCGCCGGAGAGTAGCCTGGTCAGCATGGTCATTTCCTTGCGAGGCCGGCCGGGCGCCAGAGCAGCACGGCCATCATCAGCACGATGTTCGAGACGAGCGCCAGCTTGGGCGCGAGGAAGCCGGCGTAGTTGGCCACCAGCGCCATCAGCAGCGCGCCGGTGAAGCAGCCGCTCACGGAGCCGAGGCCGCCGATGATGACGGTGACGAAGACCATCACCATGATCTCGCTGCCCATCGCCGCGGACAGGGTTTCCTTGTACAGGCCCCACATCACGCCGCCCAGGCCGGCCAGCGCGGAGCCGGCCGCGAACACGGCGACGAACAGGCGGCGGATGCGGTAGCCGAGCGCCTCGACCATCTCGCCGTTCTCGACGCCGGCGCGGATCAGGAGGCCGACCTTGGTGCGGTTCAGGACCAGGAACATGCCGAGGTAGACCAGCAGGCCGACCACCACCGCCACCAGCCGGTATTTTTCGATGGCCGCGTCGCCGACGATGATGGCGCCGCGCAGGGTGGTGGGAAGCGGCAGGGCGATCTGTTCCGGCCCCCAGATCACGCCGATCAGCTGCTCCGCCACGATCATGCCGCCCATCGTGATCAGGATCTGTTTGAGGTGCTGGCCGTAGACCGGCATGATGATCACGCGCTCGAAGGCCCAGCCAAGGAGCGCCGTCACCGCCATCGCGACCACGATCGCCAGTCCCAGCGCGCCCAGGTTCAGGAGCAGGGAATCGGCTTCCATCCAGCCGTGCATGGGCAGCAGCACCAGCGTGGCGGCGAAGGCGCCGACGGAGACGAAGGCGCCGTGGCCGAAGTTCAGCACGTTCATGAGGCCGAACACGAGGGTCAAGCCGCTGGCCATGATGAAGATCATCATGCCCATGGCGAGGCCGGCGATGGTCAGCGTGACCCAGGTGGGGAAGCTGCCGACCAACGGCAGCATGGCCAGCACCAGGGCCGGCACCAGCAGGTGCGGCGCGAGGTCGCGCGGGACGGCGGGCAAGGCGGTGTCGTTCACGTTTGGTCTTCCTATTGATGCGTGTCGAGCGACAGGCCGAGAAGCTGCTGCTGCAGGGCGCTGTCGCCCGCCAGTTCGGCCATCGGCCCGGCATGGACGATGCGGCCGTCGTCCATCACCGCCACGGTGTCCCCGAGCGTCTTCACGACGTTGAAATTTTGTTCCACCAGGAGCACTGTGGTGGAATTTTCTTTCACCTCGCGGAAGGCGTCGATCAGGTTGCGGATGATGGCCGGCGCCAGGCCCTTGGTCGGCTCGTCCACCAGCAGCAGCTTGCGCGGCTCCACGATGGCGCGCGCGATGGCGACCATCTGTTTCTGCCCGCCGGAGAGGTTCCCGGCCGGGTAGTTCCAGAATTTTTTCAGGGCCGGGAAGAAGCCGAAGATCCATTCCAGGCGCGCCGTGTCGAGCGGCCCGCTGCGCGCGGCCAGGTACAGGTTCTCGCGCACGGTGAGGTCGGAGAACACGGCCATCGATTCCGGCACGTAGGCGATACCGGCGCGCGCGATGTCGGGCGTCTGCCGGCCGGCGATGTCCTGGCCGTCGAACACGACCCGTCCCGCGCTGGCCTGCCACATGCCCATGATGGTGCGCAGCGTCGTGGTCTTGCCGGCGCCGTTGCGGCCGAGGAGCACCGAGATGCCGCCGCGCGGCACCACCAGGTCCACGCCTTGCAGGATGTGGTATTCCCCGATGTGGGTGTGGACGCCCGAGAGGGTGAGCAGCGGTTCAGTCATGCGTGGCGGTTCCGAGGTAGGCTTCCTGCACGATGTCCGAGGCCATGACCTCGGCCGGATCGCCGTCGGCGACCAGGGTCCCGTTGTGCAGCACGATGATGCGGTCGGCCAGCGAGCGCACCACGTCCATCTTGTGTTCGACCAGCAGCACGGTCTTGCTGCGGTCCTCCTTGACCTGGCGGATCAGGTCCAGCACCACCGGCACCTCGTCCACGCTCATGCCGGCCGTGGGCTCGTCGAACATGAGGATGTCGGGTTCCAGGGCCAGCAGCAGCGCCACTTCCAGCTTGCGCTTGTCGCCGTGGGGGAGCGACGCGGCCAGCGCGTCGCGCCGGTCGTGCAGGTTCACCCGCTGCAGGAAGTGCTCGGCGCGTTCGATCAGCTCGCGGTGGCCGAACCAGAGCGAGAACATGTCCAGGCCCGCGTGGGCGCGGCTCTGCACGGCCAGGCGCACGTTCTCCATCACCGTCAGGTGCGGGAACAGGTTGGTGAGCTGGAAGGCGCGCCCGATGCCGAGCCGCGTGCGGCGCGCGGGGCCGAGCTTCGTGATGTCGCGCCCGCGCAGCAGCACCTGGCCCGACGTGGCGGGCAGCTGGCCGGACATCAGGTTGAAGCAGGTGGTCTTGCCCGCGCCGTTCGGCCCGACGATGACGGTCAGCTGGCCCGGGAAGAAGTCGGCCGTCACCCCGTTCACGGCGACGTGGCCGCCGAAGCGGATGGTCAGATCGCGCGTGGACAGGGAGGGCGTCGCGGCTGCCGTCATTTCTTGTTCTTGACCGGCAGGGGCAGCTCGGAGGCGGGGATCTCGCGCACCAGTTCGAGCAGGTCCCATTCGTCCTTCTGGGCCTTCTTGATCCGGAAGTGGTACATCGGCTGGAGCGCCTGGTGGTCCTCCTTGCGGAAGCTCAGCGTGCCTTTCGGGGTGTCGAAGGACATGCCTTCCATGGTCTTGATCAGTTTTTCGGTGTCGGCCGATCCGGCCTTGGACAGGGCCGTGACCACGGCGCTGGCCGCGGCGAAACCGCCGGCGCTGAACATATCGGGCGGCATCTTGAAGCGCTTCCTGTGCTCCGCGACGAACCAGTCGTTCATCTTATTTTTCGGGAAGCCGTAGTAATAGAAGATCGTCCCTTCGGTGCCGGCATAGGCCTTCCAGGTCTTCATCACCGGCAGGATGTTCCCGCCCGGCGCGAGCGAAATGCCGTAGCGCTCGGGCTTCATGTCCGCGATCTTGTTCATCGGATTCGGGCCGGCCCAGATGATGCCGAGCACGCGCGGCTGCGGCTTGTCCTTGAGGGCGTCGAACAGGCGCTGCGCCGGGGCCGTGAAGTCGGTGGCGGTGGCGGGCGCGTACTCCTCGTGCACCACCTTGGCCTTGCTGCCGGTGGCGGCCAGCGCTTCCTTCGCGGCCTTCACCGCGTCCTTGCCGAAGGCGTAGTCCTGGGCCAGGAAGGCGACGCTGCCTGCCTTGAGCGTCGAGGCGGCGGCCAGCGCGTCCTGCATCGAGCTGCGCGCCGTGCGGAAGATGTAGCGGTTCCATTTTTCGCCCGTGATGGCGTCGGCCACGGCCGGCTCCACCACCAGCACCTTCTTGTATTCCGCCGCCACCGGCAGCATGGCCAGGGCCGAGCCGGAGGACGAGGTGCCGACCGCGATGTCGGCCTTGTCGTCGCCGTAGGCCTCGGCCAGCAGGGTGCGGCCCAGGTCAGGCTTGCTCTGGTCGTCCTTCACGATGACCTTCAGCTTGTGGCCGTTGATCTCCATCTTGCCGTTGGTGAGGTATTCGAGGCCCATCATGAAGCCGGTCTCGGTCTCCTTGGCGTAGGGTTCCAGCATGCCGGTCTTGCCGGCGATGAGGGCGATCTTGTAGTCCTGGGCGGCGGCGAAGGCGGGCAGCAGCGCGGCCAGCAGGGGAAGCAGTTTGGTCATCGTGTCTCCGTTGGGTGTCAGAGTGTGAGCCCGCCCGTGACTTCGAGCGTGGCGCCGTTAATGTAGCTGGCTTCGGACGAAAGCAGGAACACGCAAGCCGACGCGATCTCGCGCGGCTGGCCCATGCGCCGCTGGGGCACCTGGGACACCATCTCTTCGATCACGCGCGAAGGCATGCTGGAGAGGATGGGCGTTTCGATGAAGCCGGGGCAGATCGCGTTGCTGCGCACGCCCTTGCGTCCCAGTTCGCGCGACCAGGTCTTGGTCATGCCCAGCACGCCGGCCTTGGCGGCGGCGTAGTTGGTCTGCCCGAAGTTCCCGGACAGGCCGACGATGGAAGAGATATTGACGATGCTGCCGCCATGCGCGAGCAGGGCGTCCGCGCAGGCGCGGGTGCAGTTGAACACGCCCTTGAGGTTGATGTCGATGACCCGGTCCCACTGGGCCTCGGTCATCTTGGTGAGCTGGGCGTCGGCCACCACGCCGGCGTTGTTCACCAGGCCGTCGATGCGGCCGAAGCGGTCCAGCGTGGCCTTGGCCGCGTCCTGCACGGCGGTCAGGTCCGACACGTCCACGACGAAGCCGGCCACCTCCGCGCGCGGGGTGCGGTCCCCGATGCGCTCCAGGGCGCTGGCGATGCCGTCCGCCTGGTAGTCCCACACCGCCACGCTGGCGCCGCTTTCGGCACAGCGCTCCGCGATCGCGAGGCCAATGCCTTGCGCGCCGCCCGTCACTACAATCACTTTACCTGCGAGGTTCATCTGTGTTCAATCCACCTTGTCGAGAAAATCGGCCAGCGCCGCCTGGGCCTCCGGCTCCGTGAGCATGGGGGCGTGGCCGACGTTGGGCACTTCCGCCACTTCGAGCGCCGGGGCGATGGAGCGCATCACTGCCACCTGCGCCGGCTCGATCAGGTCGGACAGGCCACCGCGCACCAGCAGCACCGGACGCTTCCTGGCCAGCCTGCGGAACAGCAGGCGCGCCAGCAGCGACGTGGGCTTGATTTTACCGGCGCGGATCGGCACCGCGATATTCGGGTCATAGCGCATCTCGAAGCCGCCTTGCGCGCTCTCCTTGAAACCGCGCCCGGCCCAGCGCAGCCACTCCGCGTCGGTCTGGTCCGGGAAGGCGCTGATATTGATCGAGCGGACGTAGTCGGCCGCTTCCTGCAGCGACGCGAAGGAGGCGGCCTTGCCCGCGTAGCCGGCGATGCGGTGCAGGCCGCGTTCCGAAATGGCGGGGCCGATGTCGTTCAGGACCGCCGCCGCGATCAGGCGCGAGCGGCGCAGCGCCACCGTCATGGTGATCAGGCCTCCCATCGAGGTGCCGATGAAGACGGCGCGCTCGATGCCAAGGTCGCGCGCCAGCTTGATGATGTCGCCCGCGTAGACCATCGGGTTGTAGTGCTTGGGATCGGGATCGTAGTCGGAGAAACCGCGGCCGCGCACGTCCACCGCCAGCACGCGCCGGCCGCGCTGCGCGATCCAGGGGGCGATGTCTTCGAAGTCCGAGGAATTGCGGGTCAGGCCGTGGATGCAGATCACCGGCAGGCGCGCGGGACCGCCGCTGCCGGCGTAGTCGCGGGCATACAGGCGCAGCCCGTCGGTGCTGGTGAAACTCAGTTCGGTGTACTCGGACACGGTTAGCCTTCTCGACGTTTTGAGTGGAATGCAGTGTGCTCGAAACGGCGCCGGTGCAAAAGGCCAGCCGGCGCCAACACGATGTGCGTTTTTGCACAAGGCTCAGATCGCGCGCTCGCGCCCCTCCCAGTGCGGGTCGCGCAGGCTGCGCTTGAGGATCTTGCCGGCCACGCTGCGCGGGAAGTCGGCCACGATCTCGAGCCGCGCCACGCGCTGGTAGCGGGCGCCCACGCGCTCGTTGATCCAGGCGCGCAGCTCCTCGGGATCGCAGGAGGCGCCCGTGCGCAGCTGCACGGCGGCCATCGGCGTTTCGCCCCATTTCTCGTCCGGGATGCCGAAGACCACCGCCTCGTGCACGGCGGGGTGGCGGGCGATGACTTCCTCGATGTCGTGCGGGTAGACCTTCACGCCGCCGGAATCGATCATGTCCTTCTTGCGGTCGACCAGGTAGAGGAAGCCTTCGTCGTCGATGCGGCCGATGTCGCCCGTCATGAGCCAGCCGTCGCGGATGGTCTGCGCGGTCAGTTCGGGCTTGCCGTAGTAGCCGGGCATGAGGAGGGGACCGCGGCCCGCGATTTCGCCCGTCTCACCGGGCGGGAGCTCTTGGCCCGCTTCGTCCACGATGCGCAGGTCGAAGAAGGGCGGCGGCACGCCCACCGAGCCGCGCTTGCGCACGGCGTCGGCGCGGTCGAGGATGGTGAGGAAGCCTTCGGTCAGTCCATACAGCTCGTGCAGGCGGTTGGGCAGCACTTCCTCCAGCCGCTCCTTGTGCGCCACCGGCAGGGGCGCGCCGAGCGAGACCAGCACTTCCAGCGAGGCCAGGCGGGCCGGGTCGAAACCTGGCAGGTCCAGGATGGCCGCGATCTGGGACGGCACCAGCATGGTGTGGGTGACGCGCTCGCGCTCCACCGTCTCGACGAAGGCGGCCGGATCGAAGGCCGCGTGCAGGATGAAGCCCGCGCCCGTCATCAGGGCCGGCAGCAGCGTCACGAAGGCGCCGTTGAAGACCAGGGCGCCGGTGTGCAGCGCCACCGACTGCGGCGTCATGCGCCAGGCGTTGGCGAGCAGGGTGCAGTAGTGGGCGCGGATGCGGTGGGTGAGGGCGATCCCTTTCGGCAGGCCGGTGGTGCCGCTGGTGTACATGATGTTGAACAGGTCGTCCGGCTTGACGCTCGCCTGGAAGGCATCGTCCGGCGCGGCGGCGACGAAGGCCGCGTACCCGCTGGTGCAGACGCGCACGGCGTCCAGGCCCGCACTGGCGGCCAGGGTCGCCGCCGCGGTCGCGGGCGAATGGAAGATGGCGGCCGGGGCGGCGTCGGCCAGCAGGGTGCGCAGACCCGCCTCGGTGAGAAGGGGCGAGAGCGGCACCGCCACCGCGCCCATGCGCGCGCAGGCCCAGTACACGTCGACCAGTTCCAGGCAGTTGGTCAGCACCGTCACGACGCGGTCGCCGTGGCGCACGCCGGCGCGCGCCAGCGCGTGGGCGAGGCGGCTGGTGCGGCGGTCCAGCTCGCGCCAGGTGAGCCAGGCGCCGCCGAAGGCCAGCGCGTTCGCGTCCGGACGGTAGCGCGCGTGATGGGCAACGAGGGGGCTGATGGTGAGGCTGTCCATGCGGTTCTCCGATGATGATGCGATCGATTCTAGTGGGCGTTTTCGCACCGGCGTGAGGAAAAAATTGCCAGCACAATGTGCGCTGATGCACAATGACCAGCATGAAAACCCTGCCCGAATGGACGGACCTGCGCTTTTTCCTGGAACTGGCGCGGGCCGGCACCCTGTCCGGCGCGTCGCGCCGGCTGGAGGTGGAGCACACGACCGTCGCGCGCCGCATCGACCGGCTGGAAGTGCAGCTGGGCGCCACCCTGTTCGACCGCTCGCGCGAAGGCTACGAGCTGACCGAGATGGGGCAGGCCCTGATGCCGCACGCCGAAGCGATGGAAAGCGCGGCGCTGGCGGCGCAGGACCAGATTTCTGGCAACCAGGTCAGCATCCGCGGCGTGGTGCGGATCGGCGTGCCGGAGGTGCTGGGCGTGCGCGTCATTACGCCGCTGCTCGCGCGCTTCCTGCAGGAGCATCCCGAGCTGTCGGTCGACCTGTTGGTGCAGCCGCGCTTCGCCAATCTCGCCAACCGCGAGGCGGACCTGGGCGTGACGCTGGATGCGCCCAACACGGGCCGCTACATGGTGACGCGCCTGGCCACCTTCCGCCTGTACCTGTATGGCTCGCCGGAGTACCTGGAGCGGCATCCACCGATCCGCACCAAGGCCGACCTGGCCGGGCACGACTTCGTGGACTACGTGCAGGACCGCCTGGCCAGCAACGAGCTGCACTTCCTCGACGAGCTGGGATTCGTCCCGCGCCGGCGCCTGTGCTGCACCGGCATGATGGCGCAGGCCGAAGCGGCCGCCGCCGGCCTGGGCCTGATGATGGCGCCCCCGTATGTGATCCCCGAGGACGGACGCCTGGTGCGCATCCTGCAGGACGAGATCTATGCCGAGCGCACCTACTACATGGTAGCCCCGGTCGACCTGTACCGCCTGCCGCGCGTGCGCGCCGTGTGGAACCTCCTGCGCGACTACGCCGACGCCCAGCCCGAACTG
>DASRUW010000373.1:0-6188 GCA_035655255.1 Telluria sp.
GCGGCGCTGCGGCTGTGAATCTTGCGGGAAGGCGGTAGAAGGCATTAATTCTTGGGATTGGTTACGCGAGGCGGCCGGTCCGCGGGTCGCGCCGGCGTGGCGGCAGGGCCAGGGCGCTCGACGCACTCGAGAGAGCGTCCAGGTTCAGGCTCGGATGATAGGCCGGATCGCGGGAAAGTTCCATGGCCCAGCGGCGGCGCAGCTGCTCGAGCTCACGTTCGGCGCGGGCGCGTTTCTGGGGCGAGTCCTCCTTGCCGCGGCTGGCGGATTCGGCATGCAGCAGCTTGGCGAACGGAGTCCAGGTAATGGCCAGGCCCGCTTTTCTCAAGCGCAGGCACAGGTCGACATCGTTGAAGGCGACCGGGAAGGCCACCGGGTCCATGCCGCCAAGCTTCTGGTAATCGCGCTTGCGCAGGAACAGGCAGGCGGCCGTCACGCCGCTCATTTGCTGTGTCACTTGGTTGCGCGCGTGGTCGCCCAGGTCGGCATCGGCCAACTGGTTGCCGAAATGGCCGGCGGCGTTGCCCACGCCCATCAGAACTCCGCCGTGCTGGACCATGCCATTCGGCCACAGCAGCTTGGCGCCCACGGCACCCACCCCCGGGCGCAGCAGTTCGGCCACGATTTCGTCGAGCCAGCCGTCGTGCAGGGCCTCGATGTCGTTGTTGATGAGGCCGATGATCTCGCCCTGCGCAGTTGCGGCGGCGCGATTGTTCAGGTCGGCGAAATTGAAGGGCCCCGGCATCGGCAGCACCTTGACGCCGTCCTTGGCAACAGCGCGGAAGTAGGCCTTGGTCTTCTTTTCGACCGATCCGTTGTCGATGATCAGGATCTCCAGGCCGGGCCAGTCGGTGTGGCGCTGGATCGAGGCCACGCAGCGCTCGAGCAGCTCGACGCTGTCCCGGGTGGGGATCAGCAAGCTGACCTTGCGTGCACGGTCCTTCTTGCTCAGCGGGCGCACCACGCGCCGGGCGGAAAATTGCGGCTGCGGCGGCAGCGCAGCGAGCTGCTGCAGCGTGGCATCCGGCTCGCTGGTCGCCAGGGCGGCGGCGCAGGCGGCGAAGCGCTCGTCCCGTTCTGCCGGCGTGAGCGGAGAACCGATGCGAACCAGTGCGCGCGGCACGTGCACGATCGCCGCCTCGTGCTGCTGGGCGGCTGCCAGGGCCTGCCACGCGAAGGCGGCGGGGGCGCCGGCGGCCAGGGCCGGACCGGCGTGGCTGGTCCGCACCAGCAGCAGGTCCAGCGGGTAGTCGGTGGCGTAGGCGTAGTCGCGGTTCCAGGCCGGCTTGAACCAGGGGCGCCCGTCGTATTCGCTGTCGGTGTAGACCACCTGCGCTGCCGGGTCCGCGAAGCCTTCCAGCGCGCGCGCCAGCGCATGGGGCAGCAGAGTGTCGCCGGCGCGCAGAGTGGCCAGCACCTCGCACTTGGCGGCCCGTGCCGCAGCCAGTTGCTGCGCGAACGGGGCTGCGCCGGTTGTGCCGAGGTAGGTGTGCGCGGTCACGCCGCGCTGAGCCAGGATGCTGTCGAGCGTGCGGGCCAAGGCGGCCGCGTCGTCGCCGGTCACCAGTACGCCAACGGACAAGGCGGGCGGGTTGGCGGGGCTGTCGTTCAGCTCGAAGCGCTCGGCCCAGGCCGCATAGTGCTCGAACCCGATGCTGCGCGGGATGTAGCGTTCGTAGCTGTCGATCACGCTGCGCAGGAGCGGCGCGTGCGCGTCCCCCAGCAGGGCGGCGGCGCCGTCGGCGTAGGTGCACAAGGTGACCGGACTGCCGTTGAGTGGAACACCCTGCTCGTCAACCACGCGCACGGTGTGAACCTGACCATCGGCCAGCCCGAGCGGCAGATCGAGGGTGAAGCCGTGCTTGCCCACGTCCTGGCCGCGCAGGCCCGGATGGTCGAGGTTGGCCACGGCCTGGGCAACGCGGCGGTTGCCGATGAAGGCGCTCACGGTCACGCTGTGCTGGGCCCTGCGCGAGTCGATGGCCCAGCCGTGCAGGCGCAGGCCGCCGTCGCTGAACACGAGGCTGGTGGCGCCGACCGGGGGCGCTTCCATGGCGTCCCAGGCAACGCTGCCCGCGAGGGCGAACTCACTGTTGGCGATGCGAGCGGTCAGCAGGCCCGCGGACGTGGCGGCGACGCCCAGGTCGGCGACGAAACCATGGCAGGCATCGCTGCCGGCGGCGGCCTGGCTGAACGCTTCTGCAAGATCGCTACGCGCGGCGTCGGCGCTCACTGTGCCGATGGGCTCGCCATCCAGGCAGATCTCGATGATGACCCGGGCTCGCGGCTGCTCCGTGTCGATGGCCCAGCCGTAGACCAAGCCGTTGTGGACGCCTTCGATGGCGCCCACCCAGCGCGGGGCGGCTTTGGCCTTGCGGGCGCGCGGCTTGGGGGGAGGGAGTTCCATTTTCATGCGGGGACTTTCTTGGCGGGCTGGCGAGGGCGTTTGGCGGCCTGCTGCTTACCAGGGGTTCCCGCTTGCGCGGGAATGACGGGGAGCGTGGTGGTGCGCCAGGTCGACAGCCATTGCTGCGGGTCGAAGGACTCGTCGAGGACCGTGTATGGGACACCCATCGGGGCGGCGGCGTCGGCCTCGCCGAGCAGGGCGCTGCAGCCGGCAAGGCCGACCATCGCGGCGTCCGACAGCAGGGTGTTTTCGGCCGTCTCGGGGTTGAAGGGCAGGACGTCGACTACGCCGGTACGCCACAAGGCGTCGCTGGCTTCGCCGATGACCAGCAGCCGCGGGGTGTTGCTGCCTTCCGGCTGGCTGGCCAGCAGGCGCGCCAGGGCCAGGATCTGGTGCGGGAAGCGGGCGCCGTCGCGGCGCTGCCAGATGCCGATGCGGGCGTGCTGCTTGGGTAGCGCGGCCGGCAGGGGGCGGGAGAATTCGCCCAGGCCGTCGAGGGCGATCATGGCGGAGTCGTACCAGATTGCGGCGGCGCTGGTCGACCCAGTCGGCGGGGTCGTCGATTTTTCTACCAGGGGTCCCCGCTTGCGCGGGGATGACGGGGCGAGGACGGATTCCAGGGCGGCGCGGGGGGCGGCGAGGGCGTCGTCGCGCAGGGCCAGGAGGTACTCGCGGTAGAAGTCGGGGTAGCGGGCGCTGATGGCGGCGCGGTTCTGGCGCACACGCAGCATTTTCTCGAAGCGGAACGAGACCGTGCCGACGTGGGCGACGAACACGCCGGTGGCCGCGAGGTGGCGCAGGCCGGCGGCGCGGGCGCGCTGGCACCAGTCCACTTCCTCGGAGTAGCCGCGCACCAGTTCGGCCCCGTCGAACAAACCGATGTTGTCGACTGCGCTGCGGCGCATGAGCATGGCGAAACCGCACACGGCGGGCAGTTCGACGTCGGCGCTGGCGCCACTGCGGTGCAGTGCGGCGGCCAGGTCGTCCAGCTCGGCCAGCTGGGCCGGCGTCGGCGGCGGGGCCGGGTGGGCGGCGCGCGGGAAGCTGGTGATCTCGCCGTTGTTGGACCACGGGCTGACGGAGGCAATGTCCGGTGTGCTGTAGAGCGAGGTTGCCAGACGGTCGATCCAGTCGCCGTGCACCAGGGTGTCGGCGTTGAGCAGCAGCGGATCGTGTCCGGGCAGGGCGCGCATGCCGCGGTTCACCGTTTCGATGAAGCCGAGGTTGCGGCGGTTGCGCAGCAGGACGATGCGCTGGGCCGCGGCCAGGCGGTCGAGCCAGGCCGACAGCAGCGGCTCGGGGCTGGCGTCGTCGACGACGACCACGCTGGCCTTGGTTTGGTTCAGGGGGAGCGTGGCGAGTACGCTCTCGATGCAGGATTGGACCAGGGCGGCGTCGCGGTAGACCGGGATGACGATGGACACGCCATTGTCGTTCCCGGGCGGACGGGAATCGATGGTCGCTCGGGTGGCCTGCGTCTTACCTGGGGCCCCCGCCTGCGCGGGGGGGACGGGGATATTTTCGTTGCCGGGGGTTTGCGCGACCGTGACGGGCTGGGGGTGCGCGAACACCAACGGCGAGCCGTACATGGGCGCGGCTCCGAGGGCGAGCGACCAGACGCCGTTCGCTTTCGGCGGACGCAGGCGGAAGCGGGCGCCGGTGCCCGGCACGTCGAACTGGTATTCGTGCTGTTCGTCGGACAGCGCCACGCGCACCGACGCGGCTGCGCCATAGACGACGGCTTCGATGTCCTCGCCAGCCTTCCAGCAGGCGCCGATCTGGCTCACGCCGGCGCTGCGCAGCAGGGCGAGCAGGCTGTCCTGCGTGCCGGCGCGGCAGCGCGCGGGCAGGAAGGCGGCGCCCAGTTCGGCGGCGGTGGCGGCGGCGCCGCTGGCCAGCCAGGAACGCAGCAGGGCATCTTGCAGGGCCGGGTCGAGCGGATCGCAGCACCAGGCGCGATACCACGCTTTGGCGACCAGGCCGGTATTCGTGGACGACAGGATCTTGGCCCGCAGGATGGCGGGTAGACAATTATTTGGGTAGCGGCGGCAGGCATACTCCGCGGCGATGAGGGCTTCGGCGAGATGGCCGGCCTCGAACGCCTGGATTGCCGACTTCAGGATGGCATCGTCCCGTTGCCGGGGCGAGCATACAGAAAGAAAAAAGGGGGCGGGTGCCCCCTTTGTGAACACCATAAGAACTTAAACGATGTTGTGCACGATGGTGACGGAACCGATCACCTGGGCTTCGTTGTGCTCCAGGTCGCCGATGCGGCTGTGCGCGCCGATTTCCGAGAACATACGGATCAGGTCGGCACGGTTGGCTGCATGGTTCGTCAGCGCATCCGTCCAGTACGCCACACCAGCATCTTCGCCGGCACGGCCGAAGGTGTGCTGATAGAGCATCTGCACGAAGTCGTTGTCGTTCATGCCGCTGGTCTCCGTCTGGTACTCCGCGGTCGCCATGATCTGCGTGGTCAGGCTGGCCAGGGTCGCGTGACCGCTGGACAGCGCGGACACTGCCGCAGCCAGGGTGGTGGCGTCGGCGCCATGGCCCAGGGCGGCCTGGTACAGGCTCATGATGGCAGCCTGGTCGGCGTTGCTGGCGATCAGCAGGTTGTCGTTGGCGCTGGAACCCGAGATCACGTGGACGTTGTCCACTAGGATGTTGTGGGTGCCGCCGGTCACGATGGCGTGGCCGTTGTCGACGGTGACGGTGTAGTCGCTGGCATTGCCGCTCAGCTTGACCACGGTCGAGCCGCCGGTGCTGCCGACGATGGTGCTGTTGCCGCCCGTGGCGATCACGGTGTCGGCGCCGCTGCCGGCGTAGACGGTGTCGTTGTTGCCGATGGTGACCTGGGTGTTCTTGGCGTCGGCGATGACGATCTTGTCGGAGCCGGCGCCGCCCACGATCACGCGGTCGACGTGGCCGGCATCGCTGCCGCCGCTGGTGCCGTCATTGAAGGTGGCGTTCGCACCCACCAGGCCGTTGAACACCACGACCGGAGCGTTGGAGACGGTGATCGGCTGGTTGCTGATCGGCGTCAGGTAGGCCAGGTCGGTGCCGGACGGGATGGTCACGGTGCCGCCGGCGAACACGGTGGTCTGCGAGATCGAGACGTGCGTGTCCGTATTGGAGGTCGTCAGCGCCAGGATCTTCTCGATGGTGTCATCGCTAAAGACCGTCGGCTGGCTCGACTGGAGCGTCGTTGTTAATTCATCTGAAGTTCTATCGTACATATCGTTTCTCCTAATGTGCGAACACGTGTTGTGTTGCGGTACTGCTTACTTCTTCACTTTCGCTGCGGTTGCAGATTTCGATGCTTGAATGGTTTTTGCTGCCGGTTTTTTCGTCGCTGCAGGCTTCGCGGCGGCGGGGGTCTTCTTCACCGTCGCCGGCTTGACGGCCGGCTTGGCTGGTGCGGTGTCCGCACCTTTGCCCTTGAAAACTTTGGTGCGCGGCGATTCGTCCCACGGGTTGGCCCCGGCGGCCGGCGCGGCCGCTTTCTGCACGGAGAGGCGCAATGCCGTGAGATGCTCGAGCCCGCTTGGGCCGCCGAGCGCGTGGCCGGACTCGACCGGCACACGGAAACCGCCGCTGAAGAAGGCCGTGCCTTCCAGCGTGTACTGGTGGGCGTTGGGCCCGATCAGCGCGAAGGTCACTTCCGTGATCCGGCGCGCCTGGCCGCGGGTGCCGCAGAACTTGCCGGTCTTGACAGCAGGCAGGGCGCCGGCGCCTTCGACCGAGATGTTGTAGGCGATGTCCACGCCCTCGGGGCGGT
>DASRUW010000374.1:0-5615 GCA_035655255.1 Telluria sp.
GGCATGGGCCGGCAGCCCGGTCACGTCGGCGCGGAAGGAGAACAGGTCGCCCGCGCGCGGCTGGCGCCGGAGTTCGTCGTCGGACAAGCCCTTGCGCGCGCTGGTCACGAAGACGGTGCGCAGGTCCGGTCCGCCGAAGGCCAGCTTGGTGATGTTCGCGCACGGGAAACGCACGCAACCGGCCAGGCTGCCGTCCGGCGCGTAGCGGTCGATGCGCCAGCCGCCGAACTGGGCGATCCAGACATAGCCGTCGGCGTCGACCGCCATGCCGTCCGGATGGCCTTCCTGGCCCGCGAAGGAGACGAACAGGCGCTTGTTGCGCAGGCTGCCGTCGGGCTGGAGGTCGAAGGCGTAGGTCTCCTTGCGCAGCGTGTCGGTGTGATACAGGGTGCGGCCGTCGGGACTCGTGGCCGGCCCGTTGGTGATGACATAGCCGGGATCGGCCAGGCGCGGCACGCCGTCCGGGCCGACCCGGTACAGGGCCCCGCTCGGCGCCGTTTCGGCGTCGTCCATGGTGCCGAACCACAGGGCGCCGCCGGCGTCGACGAAACCGTCGTTGATGCGGTTGCCCGGCAGGTCCGCCTCGACCTGGCACAGCAGCCCGAAGGCGCCGGTCTCGGGATCGAAGCGGTACAGCCCGCCCTGCATGCCGCACACCATGCCGCCGCCGGCCAGCGGGACGACGAAGCCGATCTGATGCGGCGCGTTCCAGATGTGGCGGGCGCCGCCGTCGGCCGCGCAGCGCAGGATCCGGTGGCGCTTGATGTCGACGCTGTAGAAGGCAGCTTCCGGGGCGTGCCACAGCGCGCCCTCGCCGAGCATGGCGCCCGCTTCCCACAGGCAGGTTGGTACCAGCGCCTTCATGCCCCGAACCATCCCGCGTCGACGAAGTAATTACGGCCCGTGCAGCGCGCCGCGTTGTCGGAGGCCAGGAACAGCGCGAGCGCCGCCACGTCCTGCACGTCGATGCGCTCCTGCAGGCACTGGCCGGCCAGGATGCGCTCTTCTTCCTCCGGGGTGTGCCATAGCGCGATCTGGCGCGGCGTGCGCACGGCGCCGGGGATGATGCAGTTGACGCGCACGCCGTCCACGCCGAGGTCACGTGCCAGGCCTCGCGTCATGCCTTCGATGGCGGCCTTGGCCGTCATGTACAGACTCAGGTTGGGCAGCGCCAGGTGCCAGGAGATCGAGCCGAGATTGAGAATGGCGCCGCCGCCGCTGGCGCGCATGCCCGGCGCGACGGCCTGGGCGCAGAAGAACTGGTGGCGCAGGTTGACGGCCATGCGCTCGTCCCAGTAGGCCGGCGTGACGTCCTCCAGCCGGTGGCGGTCGTCATTGGCGCAATTGTTGACCAGGATATCGATTGCGCCGGCTTCCGCATGAATGCGCGCGAAGGCGGCGCCGACCGCATCCAGGTCGGTCATGTCGCAGGCCACGAACACCGGCTGGTGCGCCGCGCCGCGCAGGCGCTCGGCCAGTTCCTGGGCGGCGGTCACGGCGATGTCGAGGAAGAACACGCGGGCGCCCTGCCCGGCGAAGGCGGCGACGATCTCGGCGCCGATGCCGCTGCCGCCGCCGGTGACGACGACGCGCTTGCCGGCCAGGTCGCGATACGTGGCGTAGTTCATATTTCTGGATGTACTCATCAGGTGAATTGGAGGAGGCCGCGGCCGGCCAGGTTGGCGATCAGGGCGCGCACGCCGAAGGTCCAGGGCGCGATCTCGTCGCTGCGCCGGACGTGGTTGACCAGCATGCCGAGCGCGGGGGTCGAAATGCAGACGCGGTCGCCCTGGTGATGCGTGAAGCCGGCGCCGGGGGCGTCGCGGTCCTTGATCGGGGAGAACATGGTGCCGAGGAAGAGCATGAAGCCGTCCGGATACTGGTGGTGCCGGCCCCAGGCCTGGGCGATCAGTTCGAGCGGATCGCGGCTGATTTCGCGCATGCGGCTGGTGCCGGCCAGCTCGAAGCCGTCGTCGGCGCCGTCGATACGCAGGCTCACCTCGGCCTGGCGGATCGTGTCGAGGGTGAAGTGCTCGTCGAACAGGCGGATGAAGGGGCCGATCGCGCAGGAGGCGTTGTTGTCCTTCGCCTTGCCGAGCAGGAGCGCACTGCGCCCTTCGATGTCGCGCAGGTTGACGTCGTTGCCGAGCGTGGCGCCGCGCGGCACGCCGCCGCTGCTGACGGCCAGCACGATTTCCGGCTCGGGGTTGTTCCAGGCCGAATCCGGGTGCAGGCCGATCTCGGCCTGGTGCCCGACGGCCGACATGGGCTGGGACTTGGTGAAGACTTCGGCGTCCGGCCCGATGCCCACCTCCATGTATTGCGACCACAGGCCGCGCGCGACCAGGTCGGCCTTGAGCCGCTGCGCGCTTTCGGAACCGGGGCGGATCTCGGACAAGTCACCGCCGAGGCGGGACTGGATTTCCTGGCGCAGCGTGGCGGCGCGGGCCGGGTCGCCCTTGGCCTGCTCTTCGATGACGCGCTCGAGCAGGCTCACCGCGAAAGTCACGCCGCAGGCCTTGATCGCCTGCAGGTCACAGGGGGCCAGCAGGCGGGAGCCGTCCGGCGTTGCGTTTTTCAGCAAATCGAGCGCCGCGCCGCAGGCCTGGCCGGGCGCGCTGCGCGCCACCGCGAGCAGGTCGTCCCGCTCGCACAAGGCCGCCATCGTCGGCGCATGCGCGCTGATGTCGACCACTTCGCCGTCGCGCACCGCGACCACCGCCGGGCCCACCCCCTCGCGCCAGACCCGGCCCACCAGCACGGCCCGGTCCACATCGATCGGCAACATCGAATTGCTCACGTCTTTCTTCTCCCTTATCCATTGGCTGTACGACGAGAGAGATGTTGCCCTTTGTACTCCTTCACCGCAATTACGAAACTCACCAATTGCGGTCATGATTCCGCACACTACTGCAGGCCGATGCGGTAGACGGTGGTCTGGCGGTACACCTGGCCCGGGCGCAGGATGACGGCGGCGGCATGCTCGCTGTTGATCTGGTCGGGATAGGCGCTCGCCTCCAGGCAGAAGCCGTCGTGGCGCGCATAGGGACGGGGCGCCCGGCCGCGCACCCCGGACAGGTAGTTGCCGGTGTAAAGCTGCAGGCCCGGTTCCGTGGTCGCCACGCGCAGGCTGCGGCCGGAACCGGGGTCGACCACCTTGGCCACTTCGCGCAGCTCGCCGGCCTGCCCCGGCACCCGGCCGCGGATGCAGAAGCAGTGGTCGAAGCCGCCCGCCATGCGCAGCTGCGCATCGGGCCAGCACAGGCGCGCGCCGATCGCGGCCGGGCGCCGGAAGTCGAAGGCGGTGCCGCTGACCGGCGCCAGGCCGATGGGAATGCCGGTGGCGTCGATGCTGAGGTAATGGTCGGCGTCGACCTGCAGCATGTGGTCGCCCACGTCGGCCATGCCGCCGTTGAGGTTGAAGTACGGATGCGAAGTGAGGTTGATCGGGGTCGGCGCGTCGGCCACGGCTTCGTACTCGATCGTCAGCGCGCCCTCGTCGTCGAGCCGGTAGCGCACGCCGATCTCGACCTGGCCGGGAAAGCCGGCGTCGCCGTCCGGGGACACCAGGCGCAGGCGCACCTCGTCGTCCTCGCCCTCCCCTTGCCAGCGCACGGCGTGAAAGCCGAGCGGCCCGCCGTGCAGGTGGTTGCCGCGGTCGTTCACGACCGTCTGGCGCGGCGCGCCGTCCAGCACGAAGCGGCCGTGGGCGATGCGGTTGGCCCAGCGGCCGATCACGGCGCCGAAGTAGACGCGGTTGTCGCGGTAGCCGGCCGGGTCGGCGTAGCCGAGCAGGACGTCGGCCACGCGGCCGTAGCGGTCCGGCGTCAGCCAGGACACCATGGCGGCGCCGCGCTCGCTGATCGTGACCGTCATGCCGCTGGCGTTGCGCAGGTTAAATAGCTGGTCGGGGGCTGGCGCGTCCCCGGCATCGGAAATCATCAAATTCATCAGGTTTCGTTGGTGGAAGTGGGAAGGCAGGATTCCGGCTGTTCCTGCGCGCGCTGCTGGTAGGCGCGCGGCGTACAGCCGAGTTCCCGCTTGAAGACAAGGTGCATGTACTGGCTCGACGTGAAGCCGCACTTGAGCGCGACCTCGACCAGGTTGCAGTCGCCGCGGGCGAGGATGGCGGTGGCCGCTTCCAGCCGGAAGCGCAGGATCTCGTCGTGCACGCTGCAGCCGAGCTCGCGGCGGAAATAGGATTCGAGCGAGGAGCGCGAAATGCCGACATAGGCCGCGACCTGGTCGGTCTTGATGCCCTGGCAGGCGTACTGGCGGATATAGTGCCGCGCCCGCATCACGTGCGGATGCTTGGTCGACTCGTGCTTGCTGGAGGTGAGCACGTTGATGCCGGCCGGCGGCACCAGGATGCGGGTGCCGTTCAGGCGCACGCCGTGCAGCATCTGGTCGAGCAGGTGGGCGGCCGTGCGGCCCATCTCGTGCGTGCCCTGCATCACGGAACTGAGGGGAATGCGGGTGAGCATGCGCGCCAGCGGGTCATTGTCGATGCCGATCAGGGCCACCTGCTCCGGCACTGCGATCCCGGCCAGCATGCAGGCCTGCAGCAGCTGGCGGGCGCGCGCGTCGGTCACGGCGATGATGCCGACCGGCTTGGGCAGGCTGTGCAGCCAGGCGATCTGCTGCTGGACGGCTTCGTCCCAGGACGAGGCGCTGGTCGACAGGCCGCGGAAGATCTCGACCTCGAAATTCTCGCGCCGCATCAAGGCGCGGAAGGCCTTCTCGCGCTCCTGCCCCCAGCGGTTGCCCTGGGCTTCGGGCAGGGAGAACAGGGCGAAATGGCGCAGCCCGGCCTCGATCAGGTGGTCGTAGGCGAGCTTGATCAGCTTGAAATTGTCGGTCGCGACATAGGGCACGCGCTCCGGGTAGTCGGCCTCGTTTTCGTAGGAGCCGCCGACGGCGACGACCGGGACGCGGCTGCCGGCCAGGGCCGCGGCCACGGCCGGATCGTCGAAGTCGGCGATGATGCCGTCGCCCTGCCACTGCTCGATGCCGGGCAGGCGCAGGCGGAAGTCCTCCTCCAGGAACAAGTCCCAGGAACTGCGGGTGCTCGACAAATAGTCGGCCACGCCGGCGATCACTTCCCGGTCAAAGATCTTGTTCGCATTGAACAACAGGGCGACACGATGCGTCTTCGGCGTCGACATGCCAGCACGCTCCTTGGATTTTCTTTGAGTCATTCTGCATCTCCAGGTCGAGCGGCTCAATTATGAAAATCACCAAGCCACGTACCGATTATGATCAATTGCCGTCTCGCTGTCTCCAGTCGGGCCCGGAAGCTTTTACCATGTCGAGCGTTCGCATAAGCAAGACACAACAGGAGACACCGTGAACCGAAGAAGCAGCCTCCGCCGCCTGCTCGCGCTGGGCGCCCTCGCCGCCCTGGCCAGCGGCTGCCACCGCACCCAGGACAAGGGCCTGGTGGGCATCTCGATGCCGACCAAATCGTCCGCACGCTGGATCGTGGACGGCACCAACATGGTGCAAGTATTCAAGGAAAAGGGCTTTCGCACCGACCTGCAGTACGCCGACGACGACATCCCGAACCAGCTGGCCCAGATCGAGAACATGATCACCAAGGGCGTGAACGTGCTGGT
>DASRUW010000375.1:0-2846 GCA_035655255.1 Telluria sp.
AGCGTGAAGCGGCGGCGGCCGGCCACCACGCAGGCCAGGTTGTCCGGCAGGTCGTAGTGGGCGGCGATACGGGTGCGGTTGCCGATCCAGATGCTGGCCAGCGCGTCGCGTCCGTCCAGGTCCACGTCGTTCTCGGAGCGAAAGCCCGGCAGGCAGGTGTCGATGGTGGTGGAGCCGACGTAGATCGCGGGCGGTCTGGCGTCCGCGGCGTGGCCGCGCAGTTCGTCCAGCACCGCGTCCAGGCGCACCCGAACCGGGGCGAAGTTGAAGCCGGATAGGTCGTCGTTGTAGAAGAAGCGGCCTTCGATTTCCGGCGCGCCGAGCATGGCGTTGACGGTGGCGTCGCGGTAGAAGCGGCGCAGGTAGGAATCGCCCTGGCCCTCGCGCGCGGCGCGCACGGCAGGCCAGTGCGCGGCCAGGCCGCGCAACACGACCGGTTCGGTGCCGGTGAGGACCGCGTCGGACAGGGCCTGCGCCGGCAGCTCGCGCATCGCCCTAGCCGGCGTGGACATGGCGCCGGTTCTTGCGGTCGATGAGGGCGCGGAAGCGGGTCATCGAGGCCAGCACCATGTAGATCGCCTCCAGGTGACCGGCGCGGTGCAGCTGTTCCAGCGCGGCGCCGTCCAGGGCGTTCAGGCGTTCCTCGTGGATCGTGTACAGGCCAGCCAGGCGGTTCTGCGAGCCGTCGTCCAGTTCGATGTCCAGCACGAAGGATTCGAGCAGCTCGTGCCGCAGCAACGCTTCGACAAAGGCGGGCGTTGCCTCCAGCCCGCGGTGGAGCGCGGACAGGACCTCGTTGACGCCCTCCAGGTATTCGGTGCTGCCGCCGTGCGGCAGGAACACGGCCTCGCCCTCGGTCGTGCCGACGCGCGGACTATCCAGGTCCACATGGAGCATCAGCTCGTCGCCGTTGCGGCCGATCAGGAAGGGCTGGCGGCGCACGGCCAGCGGAATGTAGCCGTCCCACGTGTCCCCGTCCAGGAACAGGTTCTCCCCCTCCTGCACGCCGAACAGCGCGAGCGGATAGAAGCCGGTGCCGTCCTGCGCCTTGCTGAAGACGATGGGATAGTGGGCCTGGACGGCGCGGAATTCGGCCGGAAAGGTCAGTGCGGACATCTGGTCGTCGCCGTAGCGGGCGCCGGGCCGGGTGACGATGCGCAGATCCTTGTGGTCCACGTTGTTCAGTAGTGCGTGCCTGGTCATGGCGGTCTTGTCTCCTGGTGTGGCGGGCGTCAGATTTTCGGCAGGCCGTGACGCTTGATATGTTCGATCAGTTCCCGGTTGGACGGCAGGCCGGAGAGCATCTTGCGGGTGAGCGCGGCGGCCTCCTGGAAGTAGCCATCGGCCAGCTCCGGCAGGTCCGACGCGCGCGGCGCCAGCTCCGGCGCGCAGCCCATGCCGTACAGGATGTAATGGTAGCTCGCCGCGGGGAAGACCTCCTCGATGCGCGCGAAGTCGTAGCGCGAGGGCGGCCGGTGGCGCCATTGCGCCAGCTGCTCCTGCAGGCGTTCCGGCACGGACTCGGGATCACGGTTGTCGCGCCAATATTCGCTATCGCTGCGGCGCGACAGCACGTAGTGCAGCTTGAGGAAGTCGATCACCCGCTCCCAGCGATAGGTGAAGGTCTCGTTGAAGCGGCGCGCCACCGCATCCATGGTGGCGCGGTCGGCCGGCAGCTCGTCGCACACCATCGCCGCGGACAGCTCCACCAGCGCCAGGGCGGACGCCTCCAGAGGCTCGATGAAACCGGCGGACAAACCGATGGCCACGCAGTTCCGGTGCCAGAACTTCTCGCGGTAGCCGGGCTGGAATCCGATCTTGCGCGGTTGCGGGATGTCCTCGCCGCCGCCGGTGCGCGCGATGTAGGCGCGCAGGGCGCGCTCGGCCAGTTCGTCGGACGTGTAGGCGCTCGAATAGACATGGCCGATGCCGCGCCGGTTGGGCAGACCGATGTCCCAGATCCAGCCGCTGTGTTGCGCGGTGGCCGTGGTCTGGGAGGCGATCGGGGTGTCGTCGGCCGCGTACGGAATCTGGACGGCCAGCGCCGTGTCGTTGAACAGCACGTGCCGCTGCGAGCGCAGGGCGATGCCGTAGAACTTCCCGAGCAGGAGGGACTGCATGCCGGTGCAGTCGACGAAGAGGTCGGCCTCCAGGCGGGCGCCGGTCTTGGTGTTCAGGGCGGCGATGTCGCCGCTCTCGTGCGCGTCGATGCCGACCACGTGATCGAGCACGTGGCGCACGTGCAGCCGCTCGACGCAATGGCGGCGCAGGAAGACGCCGAACTTGCCGGCGTCGAGGTGGTATCCGTAATTGGCCACGGCCGCGAATTCCGGCGTGGCGGGCTGCTTGGGCGCGCGTCCGTGCACGCACAGGTGGGGCTGGAAACTCACCAGGTCGGCGTAGGGCACTTGCGGATGGGCGCCGCGCCAGCGCGCGGCAAGATTCGCTTCGCCCCAGCCTTGGGGCAGCACGAAGGGATGGAAATAGTAGTCGCTGTCAGCGCCGGTCACCCAGCCGTTGAAACGCGAGCCCTGCTTGAAGGCGGCGTCGCATTCGCGGAAGAAGTCCGCTTCGCTCACGCCGATGCGGCGCAGCGTGTCGCGCATGCTGGGCCAGGTGCCCTCACCCACGCCGATCGGCGGGGTGTCGGGCGATTCGAGGAGCGTCACCTCCACGCGGGTGCCGTGTTCGGCGGCCAGGACGCCGGCGGTCAGCCAACCCGCCGATCCGCCGCCCACGATGACAATACGCTTGACCATGCCGCTCCCTGCATTCACTGAAGGCGGCGCGTCCTGGTGGGCGCGCCGCCTGTTCCCGCTATCAGAACTTGTAGCGGGCTCCCAGCA
>DASRUW010000376.1:0-16859 GCA_035655255.1 Telluria sp.
GGCGAGGACCCCGGCCTCGCCGCGATCCGCGCCGAGCTGGCCCAGATGAAGCAGGACTACGAAGCGCGCCTGGCCGCGCTCGAACAGCGCCTGCAGGACGCCCAGGCCGCCGCGGCCCAGGCCCAGAACGCCGCCCAGCAGGCGGCCCAGGTCAGCGCGCCGGCCGCGCCGCCGGCGCCCGCCGCGCCCGCCGCGGCCAACGCCTTCAACCCCGCCATCTCCCTGGTCCTGGGCGGAACCTTCAGCAACCTGCAGCGTGACCCCGCCACCTGGCGCCTCGGCGGCTTCATGCCGCCCGCCGGCGAAGTCGGGCCGGGCACGCGCAGCTTCTCGCTGGGCGAATCCGAACTGACCATGGCGGCCAACATCGATCCGCTGTTTTCCGGCCAGCTCACGTTTGCCCTGGGCGCGGAGAACGACGTGTCGGTCGAGGAGGCCTTCATGCAGACGCGCGAACTGGCCAATGGCGTGAACCTGCGCGCCGGCCGCTTCCTGTCCCGCCTCGGCTACCTGAACAGCCAGCATGCCCACGCCTGGGATTTCGTCGATGCGCCGCTGGCCTACCAGGCTTTCCTCGGCGGCCAATACAAGCCGGATGGCGTCCAGCTGACCTGGCTCGCGCCGACCGACACCTTTGTGGAACTTGGCGCCGAGCTGGGCAACGGCAGCAGCTTCCCCGGCACGGACCGCAACAAGAACGGCGCCGGCGCCGGCGTGCTGTTCGCGCACGTGGGCGGCGACATCGGCGACTCCGGCAGCTGGCGCGCCGGCCTGTCCTATCTGCGTACCCGCGCCGACGCCCGCCCCTTCGACGAGGAGACCGGGACTGCGAACTTCAGCGGGCGCTCGCGCCTGTGGGTGGCGGACGCCATCTACAAGTGGGCGCCGAACGGTAACGCCACCCAGCAAAACCTCAAGCTCCAGGGCGAATACTTCCGCCGCCGCGAGACGGGCACGCTGGCGCTCGCGGACGCAGCGGGTGCCTACGCCGGCACCCAATCGGGCTGGTACGCCCAGGCCGTGTACCAGTTCATGCCGACCTGGCGCGCGGGCCTGCGCTACGACCGTCTCGATTCCGGCACCCCAAGCATCGGGCTCGATCCGGCCCTGTTCCCGTCGCTGGCCCAGTACAACCCGGCGCGCGCGAGCGCGATGCTGGACTGGAGCCCGTCCGAGTTCTCGCGCCTGCGCCTGCAGGTCGCGCGCGACCGCGCCCGCCGCGGCGCGGCCGACAATCAGCTCTACCTTCAATACATCATGAGCCTGGGCACGCACGCGGCCCACGCGTTCTAAGGAGTGGACATGCAACGTAATTTCTTCGCCGCCGCGCTGCTCGCGCTGGCCGCCTTCGCCGCCCCCGCGGCCCACGCCATCAACGTGCTGGCCTGCGAACCGGAATGGGAAGCCCTCGCCAACGAACTGGGCGGGGACAAGGTCAAGGCCAGCAGCGCCACCAACGCCCTGCAGGATCCGCACCGGGTGGAAGCGCGCCCCGGCCTCATCGCCCGCACCCGCAACGCCGACCTGCTGGTGTGCACTGGCCTGGAACTGGAAGCGGGCTGGCTGCCGGTGCTGATCCAGCAATCGGGCAACGGCAAGATCGCGCCGGGCCAGCCGGGCCACTTCGAGGCCGGCAGCTTCGTGCCGCGCCTGGACGTGCCGTCGCGCCTGGACCGCAGCGAGGGCGACGTGCACGCCGCCGGCAATCCCCACATCCAGCAGAACCCGCACAACATCGCGCTGGTCGCGGCGGCGCTGTCCAAGCGCCTGACCGAGCTCGATCCGGCCGACGCCGCCTACTTCCAGGCCCGCCTGAAAGATTTTTCGGGCCGCTGGAACGCCGCCATGGCGCGCTGGGAAAAGCAGGCCGCCCCCCTGCGCGGCGTGGCCGTGGTGGAGCACCACAAGAACATGGAGTACCTGATGAACTGGCTGGGCATGCACCAGGTCGGCACGCTGGAACCCAAGCCCGGCGTGGAGCCGTCCGCCGCCCACCTGGCCGAGCTGCTGAACCAGCTCCAGCGCCAGCCGGCCAAGCTGGTCCTGCGCGCCGCCTACCAGGACCCGCGCGCCTCTCAGTGGCTGTCGGAACGCGCCAAAATTCCGGCCGTGGTGGTGCCGTTCACGGTCGGCGCGGATGACCAATCGAAAAACCTGTTCGCCCTGTTCGATACGACGGTGCAACGCCTGACGGAAGCCGCCAAATGAGCAGTGTCGACTTCATGATCGTGCTGCCGGCCTTCCTGGCCGGCCTGCTGGTGCTGGCCACCCACATTCCGCTCGGCGCCCAGGTGCTCAGGCGCGGCATCGTGTTCATCGACCTGGCCATCGCCCAGATCGCGGCGCTGGGCGTCATCATCGCCGGCGTCGGCGACCTCGATCCGCACGGCTGGGCCGTGCAGGCCGCGGCCGGTGTCGCCGCCGGCCTGGGCGCGCTGCTCCTGACCTGGACCGAGAAGCGCTGGCCCGAGGTGCAGGAAGCGCAGATCGGCGTGCTCTTCATCCTGGCGGCGACGGCCGGGCTGCTGCTGGTCGCGCACAACCCGCATGGCGGCGAGCACCTGCAGGACTTGCTTGCCGGGCAAATCCTGTGGGTCACCTACGGCCAGCTGCTGATGCCGGCCATCGGCGCGGCCCTCATCCTCGCCATCCTGGCCCTGTTCCAGAACCGGCTGGGCCGCCTCGGCTTCTATCTCGTGTTCGCGCTGGCCGTGACGGCCTCGGTACAACTGGTCGGCGTCTATCTCGTGTTCGCCAGCCTGATCGTGCCGAGCCTGGCCGTGCGCCACTACCGCGATGGGCTCAAGCTGCCGCTGGCCTACCTGACCGGCGTGGTCGGCTACGGCGCGGGCCTGCTGCTCTCGACCCTGTACGACCTGCCGTCCGGCGCGCTGATCGTGTGGTGCGTGAGCGTTGCCGCGATGGCCGTGTACGCGGCGGGACCGGCGCGCCGGAGTCATGCCCGCGAAGGCGCGGACGCGCGCTAAGCCGGCGGTGGCGCACGCTTGTGCGTCCGCAAATGCCGGGGAGGGTGGACGATTAGAGTGCTAGCACTTCCGCACGGAGTGCAGCAGATGGCCCGTCCGCCCAATACCCGAGATCAACATCACACCTTCGTCTGGTTCCGCGAAGCGGCCGAGCGCGGCAACGCCTACGCGCAGTTCAACCTCGGTTTGCTCTACAAGAAGGGCGAAGGCGTCGAGCGCGACTACGGCCATGCCTTCAAATGGCTGTATGCCTCCGCCCGGCAGGGTATCGCCTACGCCCAGAATCATCTTGGCGCGCTGTACTACAACGGCCGCGGCGTGGCGCAGGACGACGCCGAGGCGGTGCGCTGGTTTCGCCGCGCTGCCGAGCAGGGGGACGCGTCGGCCCAGCAGAATCTCGGCCAGATGTACAAGCGCGGGCGCGGCGTCGGGCAATGCGACGAGCAGGCCTGTGCCTGGTTCTACCGCGCCGCCGAACAGGGCGTGGCCAGCGCCCAGGCCCTGCTGGCCGCCTGCTACCTGCACGGTTGCGGCGCGCCGCGCAATTTCGCGCTGGCCGTGGCTTGGTACCGCAAGGCGGCGGTGCAGGGCGACGCGGCGTCCCAGCATCAATTGGGCCTCATGTACCGCGCCGGGCAGGGCGTCGAGCGCAACGACGTGATCGCGGCGGGCTGGTTCCGCCAGGCCGCGGCGCAAGGCTGCGCGGCCGGCCAGCGCATGCTGGCGACCGTCTATCTGGAAGGGCGCGGCGTGCGCGCCGATCCGCTGCGCGCGCACGGCTGGATGGAGCGCGCCGCGCAGCAGGGCGAGCGCGAGGCCCAGTTCCAGCTTGGCGTGATGTTGTCCGGTTCCGGCGGCGTGCCCCCCGATCCGGCGCGCGCGGCCGCGTGGTTCGCGCGCGCGGCCGAACAGGGGCACGAGCTCGCCCAGTACAACCTGGGCAGCCTGCATGCCGATGGCCGCGGCGTGGTGCGCGACCCGGTGCAGGCGCTGTACTGGTACCGCCGCGCCGCCGCGCATGGCGTAGCGGCCGCCCAGTTCAATCTCGGTGTCATGTATGCGACCGGCCAGGGCGTGGAACGCTCGCCGCAATGCGCCGCCGTCTGGTACCGCCATGCCGCCACCCAGGGCGACGCCAGCGCCCAGAACAATCTCGGCGTGCTGTACGAGACGGGGGAGGGCATCGCCAGGGATGACGTGGAAGCGGCCGCCTGGTATGGGCGGGCGGCGGAACAGGGCCACGCGCTGGCCCGCTACAACCTCGCATCCCTGTACCGCGCCGGGCGCGGCGTGCCCTGCGATCCGGTGCGCGCCTACATGTGGCTGTGGCTCGCCGCGGAAGCGGGCGACGCGGCCGCGCTGGCGGCGCGCGAGGCGGCCGCGCGCGAACTCACGCCGCAGCAGCTGGGCGTGGCCCTGGAGCTGGCGCGCCCGCGGCACTTGGCGCCTGCCGGCGGTCGATGAACAGGGAATGGCCGGGGATCTTCTTCGCCTGCTTCTTGGCGTCGCTGGCGGCGCGCGCCACCTCGTGGTGGCTGCCGCCGTAGTGCGGCTCGAACTTGGCGACGCCGAGCGAGAGCGCCATCAGCGGATGGAACACCTTGCGCCCCTGGCGGTCTTCGCTCAGGTAGCCGCCGTCGGCCCGGTCCTGGTCGGAATAGAATGCGCCGATGGCGCTGGCGAAGCCGTCCAGCACCGCGTGGCAGCGGCGCTCCCAGTCCTCGCTCTGGAACACCACGATGAAGTCGTCGCCGCCGATGTGGCCGACGAAATCGCGGTCGGCGTCGGCCTGCTGGCGCAGCAGGGCGCCGGTCAGCTGGATCACGTCGTCGCCCTTGCGGTAGCCGTAGACGTCGTTGAAGGGCTTGAAGTGGTCCAGGTCCGCGTAGCAGATCCAGAAGCGCGCGCCCGATGCCAGCAGGCGTTCCACGTGTTCGTTGATCGGCACGTTGCCGGGCAGCTGGGTCAGGGGATTGGCGTAGCGGGCGGCGAGAATCTGCAGCTGGGTGATCTCGCGCATCAGGTCCTGGCTGCGGCCCATGCCCACGTAGCGGCCGTGGTCGGTGACGATGAAGCCGTTGTGCAGGTGGTGGGCGGCGGAGCTGGCCAGGCGCAGGCTCAGCTCCTGCAAGGTGGCGTGCTTGTCGACGATGATCGGGTCGGCGTCCATGATGGTGGTACAGGGCTTGCGGCCGGACAGCTCGCGCTGGTACGGGCGCGCGTACTGCTCGATCATGTCGTAGCGGTTCACCAGGCCGAGCGGCACTCCGTCGCCGGTCACCACGGGGACGATGGCGAGGCTCCGGTCGGCGGCGAAGCGCTGGTATAGGGCGTCGTTGGTGGTCTCCGGCGCCACCGCGGCGACGGTCTGCACCAGGCCGGCCACCGTGGGCTGGCGCGCGTCGTGTCCGGCGTGCGGGTAGACCGCGACGCCGCGCCGTCCCAGCGCGCTCATGACCTCGGCCGGGAGCGCGGTCGCCGGCGTGGGCAGCGGGCGGCCCAGGTGGTAGCCCTGGCCGTAGCGCACGCCCAGGTCGCGCAGCACCAGCAGTTCGGCCTGGGTCTCGATGCCTTCCGCGATGACCAGGGTGTTCGATTGTTCCGCGATTTCCTGGATCGAGCGTACGAACTGCAGCTTGACCGGGTCGCAGTTGATGCCCTGGATGAAGTGCATGTCGATCTTGACGTAGTCCGGGCGCAGCTCTGACCACAGGCGCAGGCTGGAGAACCCTTCGCCCAGGTCGTCGATCGCGATCCGAAAGCCCATGTCGCGGTAGTGCAGCACCGCTTCGCGCATGAGGCCATAGTCCAGGGTCGGCTCGTTCTCGGTCAGCTCGATGATGACCCGTTCGGGACTGATGCCGATGGCGCGGATCAGGTCCATGGTCTGGCCGTGGCGGGCGTCGCGCTGGAGCAGGCTTTCCGGGCTCACGTTGAGAAACAGCTTGCCGGGCAGGTCGAGTTCCGCGAAGCGCTCCAGCACGACGCGCCGGCACAGGTGCTCGACCTGCACCGTCATGCCGCAGGAACGGGCCGCCTTGAACAGGTTGAGCGGTGAATGCAGCGGGCTGTCGGACGGGCCGCGGATCAATCCCTCGTAGCCGAGGATTTCGCCGCTGTCCATCTGCACCAGGGGCTGGAGCAGGGCGGTCAGCTGGCGGCGCGCGACGATGTCGTGCAGGTGGTGGACCAAGCCGGCTTCCATGGTCCGCAAGTTCCCTTCGTCGGGCATGACAATACTCCTTATCGTTTCTTCATGTTATCTTTCCGACGTGACAGAATCGTGACATCTTTCGGTACAATGGGGCGATGCCCAAGTTAATTTCACTTTTAGTTGCATGGGGTCTGACCCCGCTGGTGGCGCAGGCGGCGAGCCTGGCGGTGACGGTGCACGACGCGGGCGGCAAGCCGCTGGCCGACACGGTCGTCTACGCGGAACCGGAGGGCGGCGCGGTGCCGCACCCGCTGGCGCCGGCCGTGATCGAGCAGAAGGGACTCAAGTTCATCCCGCTGGTCACGGTGATCCAGACCGGCAGCCGCATCAACTTCCCCAATAACGACAAGGTGCGCCACCACATCTACTCGTTCTCGCCGGCGCACAAGTTCGACCAGAAGCTGTATTCCGGCGTGATGGCGCCGCCCCAGGTGTTCGACAAGGCGGGCACCGTGGTCCTGGGCTGCAATATCCACGACAGGATGCTCGCCTACGTGAAGGTGGTCGATACCCCGTTCTTCGCCAAGACCGATGCTGCCGGCGTGGCGCGCATCGAGCTGCCCGCCGCGGGGCGCTACAAGCTCACCGCCTGGCACTACCAGATGGCGGCCGGCGCCAACGGCGAGCAGCAGGTGACCGTGCGCGCGGGCGACGCGCCGACCGCGGCCAGCTTCGCCCTCGCGCTCAAGCCGCCGGTGGCGGAAGCCGATTCCGGGGCCGACGGCTACTGATATGGGCCTGCACTTCCGCAGCCTGGAAGGGCGGATCGCCAGCCTGTTCCTGGTGTTGATCATCGCCGTCCAGGTGCTCGGGCTCGTCTTCATCCAGCGCGGCATCGTCAGCAATGCGCGCGCCTCGATCGCGACCGAACTGGCCAACGGCGAAAAGGTGTTTCGCAAGCTGCTGGAGCAGAATGCGCAGAAACGCCGCGCGAGCGCCCAGATCCTGGCCCGCGACACAGGCTTCCTCCAGGCTGTCGGCAACCACGCCAACGACGACCTGCCGACCATCGAATCGGCCCTCATGAACAGCGGCCGCCGCGCCCGGGCCGACCTCACCATGCTGATCGATGGCGAGCGCAAGGCCATCGTTTCCACCGGCGTGGCGCAGGCGGGCACGCTGGAGAAGCTGGTCGCGGGCCTGCTGGACCAGGCCGAGCAGGCCGACAGCGCCAGCGGCATCGCCGTGGTCGACGGCAAGCCGTACCAGATCGTGGTGACGCCGGTGAAAGCGCCGATCACCATCGCCTGGGTGGTGATGGGATTCGCCATCGACACCCAGCTTGCCCGCGACATGAACGAACTGTCCGCGCTGGACGTGGCCATCGTCACCGGCACCCGGGACGGACGCTGGCAGCCCGTGGGCGGCACGCCCGACGTCGCCCAGCAGGCCGTCATCGCCAGTCAGCTGGCGGGCCTGGGCGCCGCCGGCGGCAAGGCCTTCGACCTCGACCTCGACGGCGCCCGCTACGGCGCGAGACTGGTGCGCATCGGCGCCGATGGCGCGCACGCGGCGGGCGCCGTGCTGGCCCGTTCGATCGACGCCGCCACCGCCGAATACGCACTGCTGCAGCGCCGCCTGATTCTCCTGACCCTGGCCGGTACCGTGCTGGCCGGCGTGATCGCGGTCCTGACCGCCAAGCGCATCGCCCAGCCATTGCAGCAGCTGGCCGGCGCCGCCCGCCGCTTCGAGCGCGGCGACTACGAGGGCACGGTCGGCCTGCGGCGGCGCGACGAGGTGGGCGCCCTGGCCCAGGCCTTCGACGCCATGCGCGACGGTATCGTGCGGCGCGAGGAGGAGGTGCGCCGCCTGGCGTACTGGGATCCCTTGACCAGTCTGCCGAACCGCGCCCAGTTCGTGCAGCTCCTGACCGAATCCATCGGCGCCGCGCGCGGGAGCGGGCGCCAGGTGTATGTCCTGATGATGGACCTGGACCGCTTCAAGCACGTCAACGACGTGATGGGCCACAGCTTCGGCGATGCCCTCCTGCGCGCGGTGGCGGGGCGCTTGCGCGCCACCGTGCTGCGCGCGCACGCTGCGGCCCAGGTGGCGCGCCTGGGCGGCGACGAATTCGCCGTGCTGCTGCCGGAGGCGGACGAACAGCATGCGCGCGTGCTCGCCGCGATGGTGCTGCGGGTGCTGGAGGAGCCGCTGTCGCTGGACGAGCAGACCGTCGACATCGGCGCCGGCCTGGGTATCGCCGGCTTCCCGGCCCACGCGGACGACGCCGAAGCGCTGATGTCCATGGCCGAAGTGGCGATGTACGTGGCCAAGCAGCGCCGCGAAGGCGCGGTGGTGTACGACAGCGCGATCGACCAGAGCAGCGCGCAGAGCCTGTCCCTGCTGACGGAGCTGCGCAACGCCGCCGAGCGGGGTGAATTCCGCCTGTTCGTGCAGCCCAAGATCCGGCTCGATACCGGGGCAGTGGTCGGCGCCGAGGCACTGGTGCGCTGGCAGCATCCCGAGCGCGGCAACGTGTTCCCGGACGCCTTCATTCCCTTCGCCGAGCAGACCGGCTTCATCCGCATCCTGACGCGCTGGGTGCTGGACCAGTCGGCCGCCCTGTGCCGGGACCTGCAGCAGCAGGGCATCTCGCTCAAGCTGTCGGTGAACCTGTCCACCCGCGACCTGCTGGACCAGGACCTGCCGAACCAGTTCCGCGACCTGCTCGCGCGCCACCAGCTGGCGCCGTCCGCGTTCTGCCTGGAGATCACCGAGAGCGCGATCATGGACGACCCGGTGCGCGCGCAGCAGACCCTGCACCGCCTGCACCAGATGGGAGTCGACCTGTCGATCGACGATTTCGGCACAGGCTACTCCTCGCTCGCCTACCTGAAACGCCTTCCGGTGAACGAACTGAAGATCGACAAATCCTTCGTCCTCAACATGACCGAGGACAGCGGCGACATCAAGATCGTGCGCTCCACCATCGACCTGGGCCACAACATGGGCCTGCGCGTGGTGGCCGAGGGAATCGAGAACGAAGCCGTGTGGCGCCTGCTCGCAGACCTCGGGTGCGACCAGGGGCAGGGCTACTTCATGAGCCGCCCGATCCCGGCGGCCGAACTGGCGGCGTGGGTGCGCGCCTGGCGGCCGCCGGCGCTCGACTCCGAGGTCGACGCGACCGGCGCGATCGTCGCCAACTGAGGCGATCTTCCCAACAATCTTCGGTTCGTTTCGCGCTATGATCGCCGGCGCCGCCGCAGCGGCTTGACCAATCCACCGAAACGGATTCCAACATGCGCCTTACCCAAGCAACGCTCGTGGCCAGCCTGTGCGCGGCCGTCTGCGGCTCCGCCCATGCCGACGCCTGCCGCCCCGCCGGGACGCCACTGGCCTATCCGGCCGCCCGCAAGACCGACCAGACCGACAACTACCACGGGACCGTCGTCGCCGACCCTTACCGTTGGCTGGAGGACGCCAACAGCGCGGAGACCCACGCCTGGGTGGAAGCGGAAAACAAGGTCACGCAGGCCTACCTGTCCCAGATTCCCCAGCGCGAGGCGATCAAGGAACGCCTGACCAAGCTGTGGAACTACGAGCGTTACAGCGTGCCGTTCAAGGAGGGCGGGCGCTACTTCTACAACCGCAACGACGGCCTGCAGAACCAGGCCGTCCTGTACACCATGAAGACGCTGGCCGACACGCCGCGCGTCCTGCTGGACCCGAACACGCTGTCGGCCGACGGCACCGTGGCGCTGGCCGGAACGGCCGTCAGCCCGGACGGCAAGCTGCTCGCCTACGGCACCGCCGCTTCCGGCTCCGACTGGAACGAATGGCGCGTGCGCGACATCGCCACCGGCAAGGACCTGCCGGACCAGGTCAAGTGGGTCAAGTTCTCGAACACCTCGTGGTCGCACGACGGCAAGGGCTTCTTCTACAGCCGCTACGACGAGCCGAAGGAGGCGACCAAGCTGGCGGACGTGAACTACTACCAGAAGCTCTACTACCACAAGATCGGCACCCCGCAAGGCGCCGACGTCCTGGTCTACGACCGCCCGGACGAGAAGGAGTGGGGCTTCTCCGGCTACGTCACCGACGACGGCCGCTACCTCGTGATCACCGTCTCCAAGGGCACCGCGCACAAGTACCGCGTGTTCTACAAGGACCTGGCCAAGCCTGACAGCAAGGTCACGCCGCTGATCGACGAGTTCAGCGCCGCCTGGGACTTCATCGACAACGACGGCAGCGTGTTCTACTTCGTCACCGACAAGAACGCACCGCGCTCGCGCATCGTCGCGATCGATCTGCGTCATCCGGAAGAAGCGAACTGGAAGACCATCGTGCCCGAATCCGAGCATGCGCTGGGCGGCGCGAGCCTGGTGAACAACCAGCTGGTGGCGAGCTACCTGGCCGACGCCAAGAGCCTGGTGCGCGTGTTCGACCTGCACGGCAAAGCGGTGCGCGACATCGCGCTGCCGGGGATCGGTTCGGCCGGCGGCTTCGGCGGCAAGCGCCGCGATACGGAGACGTTCTACTCCTTCACCAGCTTCACCACGCCGACCACGATCTATCGCTACGACCTGAGGACCGGCAAGAGCAGCGTGTTCCGCCAGCCGAAGGTCGCCTTCAACCCGGAGGACTACGAGACGCGCCAGGTGTTCTACACCAGCCGCGACGGTACCCGCGTGCCGATGTTCATCGTCGCCAGGAAGGGCGTGACGATGGACGGTTCGAATCCGACCTACCTGTATGGCTACGGCGGCTTCAATATTTCGCTCACGCCGAGCTTCTCGCCGGCCAACCTGGCGTGGATGGAGATGGGCGGCGTGTACGCGCTGGCCAACCTGCGCGGCGGCGGCGAGTATGGCGAGGATTGGCACCAGGCCGGCACCAGGCAGCATAAGCAGAACGTGTTCGACGACTTCATCGCGGCCGCCGAATGGCTGATCGCGAACAAGGTCACGTCGACGCCGAAACTGGCCATCGGCGGCGGCTCCAACGGCGGCCTCCTGATCGGCGCCGTGATGACCCAGCGCCCGGAGCTGTTCGGCGCCGCCATCCCCCAGGTGGGGGTGATGGACATGCTGCGCTTCCACAAGTTCACGATCGGCTGGGCCTGGACCTCGGACTACGGCTCGGCGGACAATGCCGACGACTTCAAGGCGCTGGTGAAGTATTCGCCGCTGCACAACCTGAAGCCGGGCACCTGCTATCCGGCCACGATGATCACGACGGCCGACCATGACGACCGCGTGGTCCCGGCGCACAGCTTCAAGTTCGCCGCGACGGCGCAGGCCGCGCAAGCGGGTGGGGCGCCGATCCTGATTCGGATCGACACCAAGGCCGGCCACGGCGCCGGCAAGCCGCCCACCAAGCAGATCGAGGAAGTGGCCGACCGCTGGGGCTTCCTGACCCGCGCCCTCGACATCACCGCCGCCCCCGTAACGGCCGGCGCCGGTCACTGATCTCGCGCGCCGCCCCCGTCATCCCCGCGAAAGCGGGGACCCCTGCGCGCCTGCGGTCCGCCATCCGGCGAGGGATCCCGCGCGGGGGGGATGACCGACGAGTAGCGCATACCGCTACCGATAGTGGTGGTCGGGCGTACCCGTAGCGTTTCGCTTGTCCAGGATCGTGTCCGGCCGCACAGTGCGCGGCAATTCACCACGCGGGAATTGCCATGCACTCAAAATTCGTTCTGCCCGGCGCGCTGCTGTCGATCGCGGCCACCGCCTTCCTCTGGTTGGGGCCGATTCCCCAGCTCTCGCACTACCATGCGTTCGCCGACCAGCGCGCCTGGGCCGGGATTCCGCACGCGGCGGACGTGCTGTCCAACCTCGGCTACCTGGCCGCCGGCCTGGCCGGTTTCGCCTGCCTGCCGCGCGCGCGGCGCCTGCGCGGGCTCGATCCTGTGCGCTTTTCGTATGGGCTGTTCTTCGCGGCGCTGATCGCGACGGCGGCCGGTTCGTCCTGGTACCACCTTGCGCCCGACGATTGCCGCCTGCTGGCGGACCGCTTGCCGATCGCGCTGGCCTGCGCCGCGCTGCTGGCGGTGTGCGCCCGCGAGCACCTGGCCGCGCCGCGCTGCCTCAACGGCCTGCTGGTGGCGTTCGCGATCGCCAGCGTGGCCTGGTGGGGCCTGTCCGGCGACCTGCGCCTCTACCTCTTCCTGCAATTGGCGCCCATGCTGGGCATCCCGCTCGTGCTGCAGTGCGCGCAGGCGCCGCGCGGCGAGCGGATTGTGTTCGGAACGGCAGTTCTGCTGTATGCCGGCGCCAAGCTGTGCGAGCTGGCCGATGCGAAGATCTATGCCGCGGCCGGCGTCAGCGGCCACACGCTCAAGCATGTGATCTCGGCGCTGGCCGCGGGCGTCATCGTCTGGGGCTTCGCCCGCCGATGTGATACGGAAATGAGGAGGGTGCCAGAAATTATGTATCAGACCGCGTGACTCAGCGGTGCACCACGACCAGCAGGGCCTTGGCCTCGGTCTTGCCGTGGTTGCGGATGGTGTGGTTGAGGTCCGCCGGGTAGCGCGCGGTACCGCCGTGCTTGACCTTCTTCTTCTCCGTCCCCACTTCCACTTCAACGGCGCCGGTCACTACCGACAGGTGCTCATGCGTACCGGGATCGTGGGCCTGGGAGGCCAGCTCGCCGCCGGGCGCCAGGGTCAATTCGTACCATTCGTACTTCCCGGCCAGGTCCATCGGCCCCAGGATGCGCAGGGCATAGCCGGCATGGGCGCCGGGCAGGGTGGGCGTCTCGTGCGCATCCATGAGCCGGATCAGCTCCGTGGCCGGCGCGTCGGACGACAGCAGCTCGCCGATCGGCACGCCCAGCGCGTTGGCCAGGCGCCAGGTGATGGCGATGGTGGGGTTGGCCTTCTCGCGCTCGATCTGGGACAGCATGGACTTGGACACCCCGGCGATGCGCGACAGGTCCTCCAGGGTCAGGCCGCGCGCCAGCCGCAGGCGCTGCAGGGTGGCGCCCACTTCGGGCGGGGCGCTGTTTGTTGCAGGTTTGATCATAATCGAATGGCGGCTTGCCAAGTTCAATGGCGACAGGTAAGATTCATTATATTGAAATTCCGTTCGACATACTGAACCAAGGCCGGGGCATCGAACGGACGGCGTCCCACCATCCTAGACGAGGAACACATGAGCGATCAAGCTTTCTACGGCAGCCTGCAGGAAAAACTCGAAACGCTGAAGGAAGAGGGCCTGTTCAAGCCCGAACGCGTGCTGGCCTCGCGCCAGGGCGCCGAAGTGGTGGCCGAGGACGGCCGCACCCTGGTCAACATGTGTGCCAATAACTACCTGGGCCTGTCCGGCGATCTGGAAACCCAGAAGGCCGCCATCGCCGCCACCGAGAAGTACGGCTACGGCCTGTCCTCGGTGCGCTTCATCTGCGGCACCCAGACCGTCCACAAGCAGCTGGAGCAGGCGCTGTCGGACTTCCTCGGCACCGAGGACACGATCCTCTACGCGGCCGCCTTCGACGCCAACGGCGGCGTGTTCGAGCCGCTGTTCGACGAGAACGATGCCATTATCTCGGACGCCCTGAACCACGCCTCCATCATCGACGGCATCCGCCTGTGCAAGGCCGCGCGCTACCGCTACGCCCACAACGACATGGCCGACCTGGAAGAGCAGCTCAAGGCCGCCACCGCCGCCGGCAAGCGCCACAAGATCATCGTGACCGACGGCGTGTTCTCGATGGACGGCACCATCGCCCAGCTGGACAAGATCGTCGCCCTGGCCGAACAACACGGCGCCCTGACCATGATCGACGAGTGCCACGCCTCCGGCTTCATGGGCAAGACCGGCCGCGGCACCCACGAGCACCACAACGTGGTCGGCAAGATCGACATCATCACGGGCACCCTGGGCAAGGCCCTGGGCGGCGCGATGGGCGGCTTCACCTCCGGCCGCAAGGAAGTCGTGGCCATGCTGCGCCAGAAGTCGCGTCCCTATCTGTTCTCCAATTCGCTGGCCCCGTCGATCGCGGGCGCCTCGCTGGCGGTGCTCGACCGGATCAGCAAGTCGACCGAACTGCGCGACCGCCTGCACGAGAACACCGCCTACTTCCGCAAGGAGATCGAGGCCCTCGGCTTCACCATCAAGCCGGGCACGCACCCGGTGGTGCCGGTGATGCTGTTCGAAGCGCCGCTGGCGCAGAAGTTCGCCGCCCGCATGTTCGATCTGGGCGTGCTGCTGTCCGGCTTCTTCTACCCCGTGGTGCCGATGGGGCAGGCGCGGGTGCGGGTGCAGGTCTCGGCCGCGCACACCCGCGAGCAGCTGGACCGCGTGCTGGCCGCCTTCGCGCAGGCCGGCCGCGAACTGGGCGTGATCAAGAACTAAGAAGGACAAGCACATGGAACGCATTCTCATCATCGGCGCCAACGGCCAGATCGGCAGCGAACTGGTCGACACCCTGGCGCGCAAGCACGGCGCACAGAACGTGATCGCCTCCGACATCGGCCCGGTCAACGTCTACAACGCCGCCCGCTACGAGCGCCTCGACGTGCTGGACAAGGACGGCCTGGGCCGCTTCATCGCCAGCGAGAACATCACCCAGGTCTACCAGCTGGCCGCGCTGCTGTCGGCCACCGGCGAGCAGGCGCCCCTCAAGGCCTGGACCCTGAACATGGACGGCCTGCTGAACATCCTCGAGATCGCGCGCGAGCGCGGCGAAGCCGGCCAGCCGCTGCGCGTGTTCTGGCCGTCCTCGATCGCGGCCTTCGGCCCCAACACCCCGGCCGACGCCACCCCGCAGTACACGGTGATGGACCCGACCACCATCTACGGCATCAGCAAGCTGGCCGGCGAGCGCCTGTGCGAGTACTACTTCACCAAGTACGGCGTGGACGTGCGCAGCATCCGCTACCCGGGCATCATCAGCTACAAGTCGCCCCCGGGCGGCGGCACCACCGACTACGCCATCGCGATCTTCCACGCGGCCCTGCGCGGCGAGCGCTACGACTGCTTCCTCGGCCCGGAAACGACGCTGCCGATGATCTACATGCCGGACGCGATCCGCGCCACCATCGAGCTGATGGAGGCGCCCGCGGAGCAGGTCAGGATCCGCTCCTCGTACAACGTGGCCGGGGTGTCGTTCAACCCGCGCGAACTGGCCGCCGCGATTGCGAAGAAGCTGCCAGACTTTCGCATCGCCTACGCGCCGGACAGCCGCCAGGCGATCGCCGACACCTGGCCCCGCAGCCTGGACGACAGCCGCGCCGGCGCCGACTGGGGCTGGCAGGTACGCATCGGCGTCGAAGACATGGTGGCGGACATGCTGGCCAACATCGACGTCGGCGTGACCGAAGCGGCCTGACGGCCCAAGAAAATAAAAACACATCAGGAGACCAGCAGCATGGATATGAGCGTATTCGATCTGTTCAAGATCGGCATCGGCCCTTCGAGCTCGCACACGGTGGGGCCGATGGTGGCGGCGCGCCGCTTCCTGCAGGAGTGCGGTCCGCTGGACGAAGCCGTGGCGGTCGAAGCCGCGCTCTACGGCTCCCTGGCGCTGACGGGTGTCGGCCACGGCACGGACAAGGCGGTCATCCTCGGCCTGATGGGCGAGACCCCGCAGGGGATCGATCCGGACGGCGCCGACGACATGGTCGCCAACGCGCAACTCGACGGCGTGATCCGTCTGCTGGGCGAGAAGGAGGTCCCGTTCGCGGTGGTCTTCCACAAGGATAAGACCCTGGCCGAGCACCCCAACGGCATGAGCTTCACGCTGCGCCTGGCCGACGGCAGCGCCTGCGAAAAGACCTTCTACTCCATCGGCGGCGGTTTCATCCGCGCCGCCGGCGAAGCGAAGTTGGAGGAGGCGCAGGGCGTGCCCGTGCCTTACCCCTTCGGCACCATGGCCGAACTGCTGGCGCGCGGCGCCGAGAGCGGCAAGTCGATCCCCGAGATGATGCGGGCGAACGAGGAGGCGCGCATGCCGCGCGCGCAGCTGGACGCGGGCCTGGACCGCATCTGGCAGGTGATGCGCGACTGCATCGCGCGCGGCCTCGTGATGGAAGGCGAGCTGCCCGGTGGCCTGAACGTCAAGCGGCGCGCGGCCAAGCTGTGGCGCCAGTCGAACGAGGGCGGCGATGCGCGCCCCAACGGCCTGCCGCACGACGCGCTGCATCACGTCACCCTGTTCGCGATGGCCGTCAACGAAGAGAACGCGTCCGGCGGCCGCGTCGTGACGGCGCCGACCAATGGCGCGGCCGGCATCATTCCGGCCGTGTTGCGCTACTACGCGGAAGACTGCCGTCCGGCCGACGCGGCGGGCGGCATCCGCAGCTTCCTGCTGACGGCGGCGGCCATCGGCATGCTCTGCAAGCGCAACGCGTCGATCTCCGGCGCGGAAGTGGGCTGCCAGGGCGAGGTCGGCGTGGCCTGCGCGATGGCGGCGGCCGGCCTGGTGGCGGCCCTGGGCGGTTCCAACGCCCAAATCGAGAACGCGGCGGAAATCGGCATCGAGCACCACCTGGGCATGACCTGCGACCCGATCGGCGGCCTGGTCCAGATTCCCTGCATCGAGCGCAACGGCATGGGCGCGATCAAGGCGATCACCGCGACCTCGCTGGCGATGAAGGGCGACGGCACCCACTTCGTGAGCCTGGACAGCGCCATCGAAACCATGCGCCAGACCGGCGCCGACATGCAGGCCAAATACAAGGAAACCTCGCTCGGCGGCCTCGCCATCCACGTCGT
>DASRUW010000377.1:0-7232 GCA_035655255.1 Telluria sp.
GCAGATCGCGACCCGCTGGTCAGGCTTGACGCCAAGGGCGATCAACCGGTGCGCCAGTTGGTTCGCGCGGCGGTTGAGGCCCGCGTAACTGAGGCTGGTGTTCTCGAATACCACCGCCGTCGCATCCGGGCGTGCCTCGGCCTGGGTTTCGACCAGCTGATGCAGCAGCACGCCGGCCGGATAGGGACGGGCCGTCGCGTTGAATGCGGCCAGCTGGGCCAGTTCAGCTTCCGGCAGAATCGGCAGGGTGTGCGCAGGCTGCTCCGGCTGTTCCTGGAGCGCGGCGGTCAGGCGGTCGAGCGCCGTCACGAGGTAGCCGGCCATGCGTGCCGCGCCGATGCTGCGTACACACTGGGCATTCACGACAAAGCCGTGTTCGAGATCGTTGACCGACAACGTGAACGGGAAATTGGTCCGTTCCTCGCCCCCCAGGAGGCGCACGCCTTGCAGCGGACGGGATGTGGCGCCGGCCACCATGCGGGTGTGGCGGTAGTTGAGCAGGCTCGTAAACAGCGGCAGCGGGGCTTCGACCGCGCTGCAGCGCTGGGCCAGCGCGAGGGAGGCCTGTTCGTGGGACAGCAGTTCGCCGAGGCGGCGGTAGGTCTCCGCCACCAGGCCGCGCACGTCGCGTCCGGCCAGCGGCAAGCGCAGCGGCAGGGTATTGATGAACATGCCCAGCACGCTGTCCGCGCCGGCGGAGCCTTGCAGGCGGCCGGACAGGGTGGTGCCGAACACCACGTCGTCGCGCCCGCTGCAGCGGGCCAGCACTTGCGCCCAGGCGGCGTGGAACAGCACCGCCGCCGTCACGCCCTGGCTGCGTGCGCAGGCGCGCACGCGGGCCGCGAGGGCGGCGTCCAGTTCGATGCTGGCCTCTTCGATATGCTCGCCGTTGCCTTGGATGTCCAGCACGCCGAAGGGGGCGGTCGGTTCGGACACGTCGCCCAGCTGGGCGCGGAAGTAGCTTTCGTGCTCGTGTTCCGGCACCGAACGGACCTGGGCGATGAAGTTGCGGTAGGGCTGGGACGGGGGCAGATGGGCGCCTTCGCCGACCAGGATCGTCTTCACCTCGGACAGCATCAGCTGCAGGGTGTAGTTGTCGTCGATGAGGTGGTGGGTGCGCAGTGCCATCAGCCATTCGCCGGTGGCGCTGTCCTGTGCCACGGTGGCGGCGATCAGCGGTGCGCGGGTCAGGTCGATCCGCGTGTGGCGCGGGTCGGTATGCGACATGAGACGCGCGTGCGCGTCCGCTCCCGCGGCCAGTTCCTCGACCGGCAGGGCCGCGCGGCGCTGTACCACCTGCACCGCCTGGCGCAGGCCGTGCCAGTGGACGGCGGTACGCAGGATGTCGTGGCGGTCGATCACGCCTTGCAGGGCGCCGAGGAAGGCATCCATCCGCGCCCGCGTGTCGAACGCCAGCGTGGTGCGCAGCAGGTAAGCGTCGCCCTCGGCTTCCAGCAGGTGATGGAACAGGATGCCTTCCTGCAGGGGGCCGAGCGGATAGATGTCCTGCACGTTGCCCACGCCGCCCGGCACGCGCGCGAGCAGGGCGTCGATCTCGCTCTGGGTGAGGTCGATCAGCGGCAGCATGGCCGGGGTGATGGCGCCGGCGTCGGACGTGATCAGGTTGGGCGGCGCTTCGTGGGTAGCAGCGCCGTGCGCGCCGATGGCCAGCGCCAGGGCGGCCACGGTGGGCGCGGTGAAGATGGTGCGCACGTCGGTGGCCAGGCTGACCTGGCGCAGGCGTTCGATCAGGCTCACCACCAGCAGCGAATGCCCGCCCAGTTCGAAGAAGTGGTCGTGCCGGCCGACCCGCTCGATGCCGAGCAGGTCCTGCCAGATGGCGGCGATGGTGGTTTCGGTTTCGCCGGCCGGGGCCTCGTAGGCGCGCGCGGTCACCGCGGCCTGGTCGGGGGCGGGCAGGGCCTGGCGATCCAGCTTGCCGTTGGGCGTGAGCGGGAAGGCATCGAGCTGCACGATGGCCGCGGGCAGCATGTGCTCGGGCAGGAGCGTGGCCAGTTCGGCGCGCAGGACGGCGACCGGCAAGGCGTCGCCATGCCACTCCTCGTCGGCGAGGACGTAGGCCACCAGGCGCTTGTCGCCGGGGACATCCTCGCGGGCGATGACGACCGCCTCGCGCACGCCGGCGCAGGCGGCGAGCTTGGCCTCGATCTCGCCCAGCTCGATGCGAAAGCCCCGGATCTTGACCTGGAAGTCGTTGCGGCCCAGGTATTCGAGGCTGCCGTCGGGCAGGCGCCGAGCGAGGTCTCCGGTCTTGTACATGCGGCCGCCCGGATGGAACGGGTCGGGCAGGAAGCGCTCGGACGACAGTTCCGGGCGGTTCAGGTAGCCGCGCGCGACACCGGCGCCGGCCACGAACATTTCGCCGGCCACGCCCGCGGGCACCGGATTGCCGTGCCGGTCGAGGACATACACGCGCAGGTCGGCGATGGGCACGCCGATGGCGCTGCCGGAGGAGCCGTGGATATCCGCGGCGGAGAGCGCGCGGTAAGTGACGTGGACGGTGGTCTCGGTGATGCCGTACATGTTGACCAGGCGGGTGCGCTCGGGGTCGTGGCGCGCGATCCACGGGGCCAGGGTATGCAGTTCCAGCGCCTCGCCGCCGAAGACGATACAGCGCAGCGCAAGTCGATCCTGTGCTCCGGCATCGGCCGCGATCAGCTGGCGGAAGGCGGTCGGGGTCTGGTTCAGGACCGTGACGCGCTCGCGGCACAGCAGGGCGTGGAAGGCGGCGGGGTCGCGTGCGCACAGCGACGGCACGATCACGAGGCGGCCGCCGTGGAGCAGGGCGCCGAAGATTTCCCACACCGAGAAGTCGAAGGCGAAAGAGTGGAACAGGGTCCACACGTCGGCGGGTCCGAAACCGAAGTCGGCATCGGTGGCGGCGAACAGACGGGCCACATGGGCGTGTTCGATCATCACGCCCTTGGGCATGCCGGTGGAGCCGGAGGTGTAGATGATGTAGGCGAGGTGATTCGGCGTCAGGGCCGCCACGTCGGGATTGTGATCGGCGGCGCCGTCGTCGCCGGCGCATACCAGAGGCAGGCCGGACGTGGCGAAGCGGCCGCGCAAGCCGTCCTGGGTGACGATGGCGAGCGGACGGCTGTCCTCGAGCATGTAGGCCAGGCGTTCGTCGGGGTAGACCGGATCGAGCGGCACGTAGGCGCCGCCGGCCTTGAGGATGCCGAGCAGGCCGGCGATCAGGTCGATGCCGCGCTCCATGCACAGTGCCACGCGCTCGTCCGGGCGCACGCCGATGGCGAGCAGTCGATGCGCGATCCGGTTGGCGCGGCGATTGAGGTCGGCATAGCTTACTTCCACGCCGTCGCAAGTCACGGCGACGTCTTCGGGTGCAGCCGCCGCACGCTGTTCGAAGCGGCGATGCAGCAGGAAAGCATCGAATGTTGGAGGTGTGATCGCTGTACCCAGCAGGGCATCCCGCTCGGCTTCGGGCAGGACGCGCAGGCGTTCCAGCGGCATGCGGGGTTCACGTTCGAGCGCATCGGCGAGGCTGCCCAGCGCGGTGGCGAAATAGCCGTTGACCCGTACCGGATCGATGCCGTCCACGCATTGGATGATGAACATGAAGTCGTCGTCGACATCGTCCACCGACACGGTGATCGGATAGTTGGTGCGCTCCTCGGCGAACAGCATGCGCATGCCTTCCCAGGCCGGCGCACGGCCGCCGCCGGCGGTGCGGTGGTAGTTCAGGAGGGACGTGAACAGTGGCGCGGACGCGGCTACGCCGCTGCAGCGCTGCGCGAGTGCGAGCGGCGCCTGCTCGTGCGCCAGCAATTCGCCGAGCCGCTGGTAAGCATGCGCCACCGCATCGCGCGCGGACATGCCGGCGCCCGGCAGGCGCACCGGCAGGGTATTGATGAACATGCCGAACACGTGCTCGGCTCCGCTGGCCGCGTCGAGACGCCCGGACAGAGTGGTGCCGAACACCACGTCATCCCGGCCGCTGGTCTGCGCGACGACGCGTGCCCAGGCCACGTGGAACAGAACGGCCGCGCTGACGCCGGCCTTGCGCGCGGCGGCGCGCAGGCGCTGTGACAGTATGCGTGGCAGCGTGTGCACGAGCTCAGTCACGCCCGCGCCATCGCCCTGGATGTCAAGTACGCCGAAGGGCGCGGTCGGCTCGTCGATCCCGCCCAGTTGTTGGCGGAACCACGCTTCGGACGCGGCCAGCGGTGTCGCCAGCGCCTTCGCCACGAAGTTGCGGTAGGGGATGGGGACCGGCAGTTCCGCAGCCCGGTCTTCCAGGATCAGGCGCAGCTCCTGCATCGCCAGGCCGACGGTCACATGGTCGGTCACGATGTGATGCTGCAGGAGGGCCATCAGGAAGCTCCCGTCGGCCGCATCCTCGATCACGGCCACGGCCAGCAGCGGTGCGCGCGTCAGGTCCATGCGGGAATGGCGCGGGTCGGTGTGTTCGAGCAGGCGCGCCATCGCCGCCTCTCCGGTGGCCTGGCCAAGTTCCTCGACCGGCAGCGGCGCGCGGCGCAGGACGACCTGCACCGCTTGGCGCAGCCCCTGCCAGTGGATGGCGCTGCGCCAGCTGTCATGGCGGTCGATTACCTGCTGGAGCGCGGACAGACAAGCCTGCAAGCGCGCGCGGTTGTCGAAACGGGTGACCGAACGCAGGATGTACGCGTCACCCTCGTTCTCCAGCAAGTGGTGGAACAGGATCCCCTGCTGGAGCGGCGCGAGCGGATAGATGTCCTGCACGTTGCCCGCGCCGCCGGGTACGGTGGCGACTACACGGTCGATTTCGTCCTGGGTCAGGTCCGCGAGCGGCAGCAGGTCCGAAGTGATGGCCGCGCAGCCGGCCGGAATGCGGTTGGGAGGGGCGGTGAACGCCGCCGCGGCCGGAGCCGCTTCCCCGAGCAGCGCAGCCAGTTCGCGCAGCACCGGTGCGGCGAACATGCTGCGCACACTGGCGGTGATGCCCTGCTGGCGTAGCCTTTCGATCACGCCCACCACCAGCAGCGAGTGGCCGCCCAGTTCGAAGAAGTGATCGTTGCGTCCGACCCGGTCGAGCTTGAGCAGGTCGCGCCACACGGCGGCGACGGTCGTCTCCACCGGGCCTTCCGGCGCTTCGTACTCGCGCACGATGACGGAGGTCTGGTCCGGCGCTGGCAGCGCCTTGCGGTCAAGCTTGCCGTTCGGGCTGATGGGGAAGGCGTCCAGCTGGACGAAGGCTGCGGGAAGCATGTACTCCGGCAGGCTGGCCGCCAGCTCGCTGCGCAGTTCCGCCGCCGCGAGCGGCTGGCCGAGTTCAGGATCGGCGATCAGGTAAGCGACCAGGCGCTTGTCGCCGGGACTGTCTTCGCGCGCGATCACAACGGCTTCGCGCACGCCGGCGCAGGACGCGAGCCGCGCTTCGATTTCGCCCAGTTCGATGCGGAAGCCGCGGATCTTCACCTGGAAGTCGTTGCGGCCGATGTACTCGATGGTGCCGTCGGTCAGCCAGCGTCCCAGGTCGCCGGTCTTGTACATGCGCCCGCCGGGGCGGAAAGGATCGGCGACGAAGCGCTCGGCCGTCAGTTCGGGACGGTTCAGGTAGCCGCGCGCCACGCCGGCGCCGGCAATGTGGATTTCTCCGGCGACGCCGATCGGCGCCGGTGCGCCGTGTTCATCGAGCACGTAGAGCTGCGCATTGGCGACCGGGCGCCCGATCGGGATGTCGTGCGCCGGCAGCGTCGAACCTCCGTCGAAGGCCAGTACTGCCGCATTCACGGCTGCCTCGGTCGGGCCATAGGTATTGATCCAGCGCGTGTTGCGCATGCGCGGTTCGCTGAACCAGGCCATGAGGTGGCGCAGTTCGGATTTCTCGCCGCCGGCGAGCGCCAGGCGCAGGTGGGAGCCCGGGATGCTGCGGCCGGCGCGGATCTCCTGCGCCCACTGATGCCAGAACGCCGTGGGCAGATCGGTCACGGTGATGCGGTGCGTGGCCAGGAAGTCGACGAATTCCTGGTCCGGCGTCATGATGTGGGAAGGGCGCAGGACCAGGGCGGCGCCGGCGGACAGGCACGGGAAGATCTCCACCACGGAGTTGTCGAAGCTGATCGAGGCGAATTGCATCACCCGGTCCGCGGGCGTCAGGCCGCACATGGCGACGTGGCCCTGGATCAGGTTCACGACGTTGCGATGCTCCAGCATCACGCCTTTGGGGGCGCCTGTCGAGCCCGAGGTGTAGATGATGTAGGCCAGGTGGTGCGGTCCTTGAACCCGCCCGGGACTATGGTCGGGCTGGGCGGCGAGGAGTGCGCGTGTCGCGGGATCGTCAAGCTCCAGCACATGCATGCCGGCGCTGGCGGGCGCCGTGCCGCGCAGCGCAGTCTGCGTCAGGAGCGCTACCGGGGCGCTGTCCTTGACCATGTAGGCCAGGCGGTCCGCGGGGTAGGCCGGATCCAGCGGTACATAGCCGCCGCCGGACTTGAGGATGCCGAGCATCCCGACGATCATGTCCAGGCTGCGTTCGACGCACAGGCCGACCCGGTCGTCCGGCTTCACGCCCAGGGCGCGCAGGTGATGGGCGAGGCGGTTGGCACGGCGATTCAGTTCGGCATAGGTGACCGGACCGGTTTCCGCTATGACGGCGGTGGCTTCGGGCTGGGCGGCCACGCGTTCTTCGAACAGCTCCTGGATCAGGACGTCCTGCGCAAAGTCGGCGGTGCTGGCGTTGAATTCGACCAGCAGTCGATGGCGGTCGTCCGCATCGAGCAGGGGCAGACGGCTGATCGGCAGCGTGGCATCGGCCAGCATTGCGCGCAGCAGGCATTGGAACTGGCGTGCGATGCGTTCCGCGCTGGAGCGTTCGAACAGGGAGCGCGCATATTCCAGAGTGCCGGATAACGTGCCGCCGGCATCCGACAGGAACAGCGACAGGTCGAAATAGGAGGTGACGCGCGGCGAAGCGACCGGCTCCAGGGTGAGTCCGGGCAGTTCGTTGCGCGTGCGCGGCGTGTTGTTCAGGGCCAGCATTACCTGGAAGATCGGGCTGTGGCTCAGGCTGCGCACCGGCTGCAGGCGCTCGAACACCTGCTCGAACGGCAGGTCCTGGTGGGCGTAGGCGTCCAGGGTGGTGGCCTTGATCTGCTCCAGCAATGTTGCGGCGCTTGGGTCGTCGTCCAGGCGCACGCGGATCGCCAGCGTGTTGATGAAGAAGCCGATCAGCGGCTCCGTCTCGCGGCTCTGGCGATTGGCGA
>DASRUW010000378.1:0-2942 GCA_035655255.1 Telluria sp.
GGTGGTGGACCTGCTGCGCGAGCGCGGCGAAGCGATCGACTACTGCGTGGTCGGCGAGCCGACATCCGCCCACGTCCTGGGCGACATGATCAAGAACGGCCGCCGCGGCTCGCTCTCCGGCCACCTCGTGATCAAGGGCATTCAGGGCCACATCGCCTATCCGCAGCACGCGCGCAACCCGGTGCACGAGGCGGCGCCCGCGCTGGCGGAACTGGCGGCCGAACGCTGGGACGAAGGCAACGAGTACTACATGCCGACCTCCTGGCAGATCTCCAACATCCATGCCGGCACCGGCGCCAACAACGTCATTCCCGGCGAGCTGACGATCGACTTCAACTTCCGCTTCTCGACCGCCAGCACGGCCGACGGCCTGGAAGCGCGGGTGCACGCCATCCTCGACAAGCACAACCTCGAATACGAACTGGAATGGACCCTGAGCGGCCGCCCCTTCCTGACACCCAAGGGCACGCTGTCGGACGCGGTCTGCCAGTCGATCTGCGACGAGACCGGCGTGAAGACCGAACTGTCGACCACCGGCGGCACCTCGGACGGGCGCTTCATCGCCGACATCTGCCCCGAGATCATCGAGTTCGGCCCGCCCAACGCCAGCATCCACAAGATCGACGAGCACGTGGAGCTGCGCTACATCGATCCCCTGAAGAACATCTACCGCCGCACGCTGGAAAAGCTGCTGGCTAAAGGAGCCCCATCATGACCACCCCGTTCTCGACCCCGCGCGACCTGCTGCGCTTTGCCGTCAGCCGCTTCGCCGCGGCCAAGCTGTTCTTCGGCCACGGCAGCGCCGAAGCCTACGACGAAGCGGCCTACCTGGTGCTGCACACCCTGCACCTGCCGCTGGACCGGCTCGAACCCTTCCTCGACGCGCGCCTGCTGCCCGAGGAAGTGGAACGGGTTCTGGCCGTGATCGAGCGCCGCGTGACCGAGCGCGTGCCGGCCGCCTACCTGACCAATGAGGCCTGGCTGGGCGAATACCGTTTCTACGTGGACGAGCGCACCATCGTGCCGCGCTCCTTCATCGCGGAGCTGATCCCGGACCACTTCGCGCCCTGGATCGCGGATCCGGGCAGCGTGGCCAACGTGCTGGAACTGTGCACGGGATCGGGCTGCCTGGCCATCATGCTGGCCGACGCCTTCCCGGACGCGGTGGTCGACGCGGTCGACATTTCCACCGACGCCCTGGCCGTCGCCCAGCGCAACGTGCGCGACTACCAGCTCGAAGGCCGCGTGAACCTGATCGAGTCGGACCTGTACACCAACGTGCCGTTCAAGAAGTACGACCTGATCGTGACCAATCCGCCCTACGTGAATTCCACGTCGATGGCGCGCCTGCCCCAGGAATACCAGCGCGAGCCGCGCCTGGCCCTGGACGGCGGGCCGGACGGCATGGACCTGGTGCGCAAGATCGTGGCCGGCGCCGGCGAGCGCCTGACGCCGAGCGGCGTGCTGGTGGTCGAAATCGGCAACGAGCGCGATTTCGCCGAAGCCGCTTTCGGCGACCTGGGCCTGACCTGGCTGTCCACCAGCGCCGGCGACGACGCCGTCTTCCTTCTCACCGCCGACCAGCTGCAAACCGCATAAACCGATGATCCGTTTCACCAACGTCAGCCTGATGCGCGGCACCAAGGTGCTGTTCGACAGCGCGGACCTGACGCTCAACCCGGGCGACAAGATCGGCCTGATCGGCGCCAACGGCGCCGGCAAGTCCTCCCTCTTCGCCATGCTGCGCAACGAGATCCATCCCGACCAGGGCGCGATCGACTTTCCGGCCCGCTGGCGCATGGCCTACGTGGCCCAGGAGACGCCGCCCCTGCCGCGCAGCGCCCTGGACTACGCCATCGACGGCGACGTCCACCTGCGCAAGCTACAGGCCGAGCTGGAACGCCTGGAGCACGCCCCGCACACGCCGGAGAACGGCATCGCACTGGGCGAGGTGCACAGCGCCCTGGCCGACGCCGACGCCTACACCGTGCAGTCGCGCGCCGAACAGCTGCTGCTCGGCCTGGGCTTTTCGATGGCGCAGATGCGCCAGCCGGTGGCCAGCTTCTCGGGCGGCTGGCGCATGCGCCTGAACCTGGCGCAAGCGCTGATGTGTCCGTCCGACCTCCTGCTGCTGGACGAGCCGACCAACCACCTGGACCTGGACGCCATCATCTGGCTGGAGGACTGGCTCAAGCGCTACCCCGGCACCCTGATCATCATCTCGCACGACCGCGACTTCCTGGACGGGACCGTCAACGTCATCGTGCACATCGACGAGCGCAAGCTGAAACGCTATTCCGGCAACTACAGCGATTTCGAGCGCCAGCGCGCGGCCCAGATGGTGCTGCTGGCCAGCGCGATCGAGAAGCAGCAGCGCGCCCGCGCCCACCTGGAATCGTTCATCAACCGCTTCAAGGCCAAGGCCACCAAGGCGCGCCAGGCGCAAAGCCGGATCAAGGCGCTGGCGCGGATGGAGGAGATCGCCCCGCTGCGCGCGGCCACCGAGTTCTCGTTCGAATTCCGCGAACCGCTGGCCGCGCCCAATCCGCTGCTGGTGCTGGAGGACGTCGACGCCGGCTACCACACGGAGCAGGGCGACAAGACCATCGTGCGGCACGTGAACTTCTCGCTGCAGATCGGCCAGCGCATCGGCCTGCTGGGCGTGAACGGCGCCGGCAAGTCGACCATCATCAAGACCATCGCCGGCGAACTGGCGCCGCTGACCGGCAAGGCCACCACCGGCAAGGGCCTGGCGATCGGCTACTTCGCCCAGCACCAGGTCGAAATGCTGCGCCACGACGAGTCGCCCCTGTGGCACCTGGCCAAGCTCGCGCCCACCACGCGCGAACAGGAGCTGCGCAACTTCCTGGGCAGCTTCAACTTCCCCGGCGACATGGTGACCAGCCCGATCGCGCCGTTCTCCGGCGGCGAGAAGGCGCGCC
>DASRUW010000379.1:0-4168 GCA_035655255.1 Telluria sp.
ACCGGCGCGTGCGCGAACGCAAGCAGCCGGTCGACGTGGCCGCCGACGACACCCACAACCTGCTCAAGGTCGCCGCGCGGCGCATCCCGCTGGCCGTCATCGACCAGCGCGTGTTCGACTACCTGGCGCGGCACGATCCCCAGGTGGCACCCATCGCGCCACTGTTGCGCTTCAATGGCCGCCTGCTCGAGGACAAGCAACTGTTCATCTGCTTTCGCCGCACACCGGAAGGAGAGCGCGTGCGCAAGCTCGTCAACGAAGGACTGAAAAAGATCGATGTGGAGGCCGTGATGGCCGCCGCATTCAAGTGAGCGGAGACGCGATGCGCAAGTCCCTGTTATTCCTGGCGTGGGCCGCCGCCCCCGCCTGCCTGGCGGGCACGCTGGGTGCCAACGTCGCCTGGACCTCGCAATACGTCTCGCGCGGGTTCCAGCAGACCTGGGGCCGGCCGGCCTGGCAGGGCGGCGTCGACTACGCTGGCGCGAACGGGCTGCAGGCGGGCACCTGGCTGTCCTCGGTCAGCGGCAAGTTCATCGAAGGTGGGCGGGTCGAATGGGACCTGTACGCCGGCTACGCCGCCACGGCGGGGGAGCTCGCGTATTCGGCCCATCTCTATTCCTACCGCTATCCCGGCGCGCGCATCGGCGCGAGCGGCCTCGCATACGATTACGGTGAACTGGCGCTGGGGCTCGGTTTTCGTTGGGCGAGCCTGAAGTACTACCGCACCCTCACGCGCGACTTTTTCGGCTTCCCGGATGCGCGCGGCACCGGCTACGCGGACCTGAGCGCGGTGGCGGAGCTTGGCGGCGGCCTGGTCCTGCAGGCGCATGCGGGCGCCGGCCGGATCAGGAATTGGCGCGACTACGACTGGAACGACTACAAGATTGGCCTGGCAAAGAGCTACGCGCAGGGCTGGACGGTGAGCCTGGCCTACACGCGCGGACATGGCGCCACCGGCGCTTACGATCATTATCCGGCCGCCGGCGTGGCGGGCGAGACCTCCAATCCACTGCGCGGACAGATCGCGCTCAGCGCCGGCAAGACCTTCTAGCCCAGACGTCGCCGCATTACGAGCGGCGTCGGCTCGGCCGGATTGGCGTGGGTGTAGTCGAGTTCCTCGGCCAGCTCGAAGGCGTAGGCCGTGTAGAAGTCGATCAGCTTGGGCTGGTCGGCGCGCACGGCCAGGCGCAGCTCGTCGACCGCGCTTTCGAGGGCGTGGTGGATCACCGCTTCCAGCAGGTGTTGCGACAGGTTGGCGCCACGGTGGGAGGGCAGCACGCCCATGCGCAGGATTTCCCACACGCCGGGCTCGGTCTGGTGCGGAAGCCAGCGCACGGAGCCGACCGGCTCGCCCGCCACTTCCAGGACGAAAGCGCCCCCGTCGCGCAGATGCTCCGCCACCCGCACCGCCGTTTCACGGTGGCCGCTGGAGGTGACGGCCACCTTGTTGGCCCAGCAGGCGCGCGTCAATTCCGCGATGAGCCTGGCATCGTCGTCGTTGGCGGGGCGGACGCGCAGGCCCATGGTGCAATTTAGCGGATGCGCATGCCCGGGGCGGCGCCCGGCCAGGGTTCGAGCAGGTATAGGCCAGGATTGGCCTTCTCGTCGGCGGCGGAGGCGCACAGCACCATGCCTTCGGAGACCCCGAACTTCATCTTGCGCGGGGCCAGGTTCGCCACCAGCACGGTAAGCTTGCCGACCAGCTGCTCCGGCTCGTACGCCGATTTGATCCCAGAGAAGACGTTACGGTGGCGGCCTTCGCCCACGTCCAGCGTCAGGCGCAGCAGCTTGCCCGCGCCTTCGACGTGTTCGCAGTTGACGATCTTCGCGATGCGCAGGTCGACCTTGGCGAAGTCGTCGATCGTGATTTCCGGCGCCAGTTCCTCGATGCCGGCGCCGGCCGGCTCCTGCGCCGGGGCGGGTGCCGCCACGGCGGCCGGCTTGTCGAACAAGTCCTCGACCATCTTGGCGTCCACGCGGGTCATGAGGTGGCTGTAGGCGCCGATGGTCCGGCCCAGCATGGTCTCGTAGACGGCCGCGCCGCGCGTGGCGGCCCAGGTGAGCTGGTCTTCGTTGAGGAAGGCGCGCACGCGCGCCGCCACTTCCGGCAGCACCGGCGCCAGCATGACGGTCAGCTGGCGGAACAGGATCAGGGCGGTGGTGCAGACCTCGTGCAGTTCCGCAGTCTTCGCTTCGTCCTTGGCCAGGATCCACGGCTTGTTCTCGTCCACGTACTGGTTGGCGGCGTCCGCGATCTCCATGATCTCGCGCAGCGCCTTGCCGAATTCGCGCGCCTCGAAGTGGGCGGCGATGCTGGCCTGGCGCTCGGCGCCGTCCACGGTCAGCGCGCGGCGGATCCAGTCGTGCGCCGTCGGCGACAGGGACGCGGCCAGCTTGCCGTCGAACTTCTTGGCGATGAAACCGGCGCAGCGGCTGGCGATGTTGACGAACTTGCCGACCAAATCGGAGTTCACGCGCGCGACGAAGTCCTCGCCGTTGAAGTCCAGGTCCTCGACCTTGGCGTTCAGCTTGAAGGCGATGTAGTAGCGCAGCCACTCCGGATTCATCTTCAGGTCCAGGTAGCGCAGGGGCGAGATGCCGGTGCCGCGCGACTTGGACATCTTCTCGTTGTTCACGGTCAGGTGGCCATGCACGTTGACCTTCAGCTTGTCGATGATCGGGTGCTGGGCGAAATTGAGCATCGCGGGCCAGAACAGCAGGTGGAAGGAGACGATGTCCTTGCCGATGAAGTGCACCTGCTCGGTGGCCGGGTCGTTCAGGAGCGCGTCGAAGTCGAGGCCTGTCTTGGCGCAGTAGTTCTTGAGCGAGGCGAGATAGCCCACCGGCGCGTCCAGCCACACGTAGAAGAACTTGCCCGGCGCGTCAGGGATCGGGATGCCGAAGTAGGGCGCGTCGCGCGAGATGTCCCAGTCCGCCAGCTTCTCGCCCGCGTCCCCCAGCCATTCGCTGACCTTGTTTACCATCTCGGTCTGCAGGCGGCCCGGTGTGTTGAGCCACTCCTTCAGGAAGTGGAAGCAGCGCGGGTCGGACAGCTTGAAGAAGTACTGCTCGGAAGGCTTGAGCACGGGCGTGGAGCCGGTGAAGACCGAGAACGGGTTGACCAGTTCGGTCGGCTGGTAGGCGGCGCCGCACACCTCGCAGTTGTCGCCATACTGGTCCTTGGCGCCGCACTTCGGGCACTCGCCCTTGATGTTGCGGTCGGCCAGGAACATGCCCTTGACCGGGTCGTAGAAACGGTCCACGGTCTTGGTGACGATCAGGCCGGCGTCGCGCAGCTTGCGGTAGATGGCCTGGGACAGCTCGACGTTCTCGGGCGAGTCGGTCGAATACCAGTTGTCGAAGGCGATGTGAAAGCCGTCCAGGTACTGCTGGCGGCCGGCCGCGATCTTGGCCACGAAGTCCTGCGGGGTGATGCCTTCCTTCTCGGCCGCGATCATGATCGGGGTGCCGTGCGTGTCGTCGGCGCACACGAAGTGCACTTCCGAGCCCTGCATTCGCTGGAAGCGCACCCAGATGTCGGCCTGGATGTACTCCATCATGTGGCCGATGTGGAAGGCGGCATTCGCGTAGGGGAGGGCGGTGGTGACGAACAGCTTGCGTGTCATGGTCGTGGCGGAGCGTTAAACGAAGGGGAAATAACCATTTTACCAGTGGTTCGGTTGCCATGGCAGTGGCCTGTTTACGCTAGACTTGCTCGTTCAATATGGAGAATCCCATGAGCATCACAGCAGAAGACGTCAAGGCCGCCCTGGCCGGCGTGACCGATCCGAACACCGGCAAGGACGTCGTGTCGTCCAAGGCGGTCAAGAACATCAAGGTCGAAGGCGGCAAGGTCGCCTTCGACGTGGAACTGGGCTATCCGGCCAAGAGCCAGCTGGCCGGCCTGCGCGCCGCCTTCGAGGGCGCCGTGCGCAGCCTGCCGGGCGTGACGGAGGTCGCGGCCAACGTCTATTCGAAAATCATCTCGCATACCGTCCAGCGTGGCATCAAGCTGCTGCCGACGGTGAAGAACATCATCGCGGTCGCTTCCGGCAAGGGCGGGGTGGGCAAGTCGACCACCGCCGTCAACCTGGCGCTGGCGCTGGCCGCCGAGGGCGCCCAGGTGGGCGTGCTGGACGCGGATATTTACGGCCCCTCGCAGCCGATG
>DASRUW010000380.1:0-10041 GCA_035655255.1 Telluria sp.
CGCGGCTGTAGTAGGCGTTCATGGTGTTGGGCAGCCCGTGCGGGAAGACCAGCAGCGGCGCGACGTTGTCCGCGCCGTTCCATTGCCAGGGCAGGGGCGAGGCGTCGCCGTCGGCGGCCAGGGCGCGCTGGTACATGGTCAGGGTCTGGCGCACGACCGCGAAGGCGTGCACGGCGTCGAACTGCGGGGTGCCGGGCGCGGTCACGAAGTCGCCGAAGGCGTTCGGCGCGACCGGCGGGATGCCGGGACTGCCGGAGGCGATGCGCGCGTCGCGCGGGCCGGCCAGCACGATCCCCGGCAGGTAGGCCTTGCGGGTGCCGATCTCGGACACGGACGGGTCCTGCTTCCAGACCAGCACGCGCGCGCCGAAGGCGTAGGGCAGGGGCACGGGCGCCTGCTCGCCGCCGGCCGGGCGGCCCGGCTCGTCCACCAGCTTGCGCGCCTTGCGGTGCTGGCGGTAGGCCGCGGTGGGGACGGGGACGAAGCCGAGCGGCGCGGCGGGAACGGCGGTTTCCTCGTCCGGAACGCTGGCGGTGACGGCGACACGGGTATCCATGGGGGCCTCCTTGACGTGGGGCCATGGTCGCGCCTGCCTCGGGCCGCCAGTTTGATGCCGCGCAAACTGCTGAGCTAGAATCGGGGACCGCCCATTCTTGGAGTCCTCATGCACGCTGCCCCGGCCCTGGCTGGCATCCCGGTCGAATTCATCCTGTTCGCCATCGTGCTCGGACTGGTGGCGTTTTCGAATCTGAGTTCATTGTGGGTCGCGGTCGGCGGCGCGGTGGGCATCACCGTGTACAAGCTGCTGTTCGCGTCCTTCGGCCATGACGTGGGGCTGGTTGGCCTGGCCGCGCACGCGCAGGCGGAGTGGGTGGCGCTGGCCAATCTGCTGGCGCTGCTGGTCGGTTTCGCGCTGCTCGCACGCCACTTCGAGGACAGCCGCTTGCCGGACTGGCTGCCGCACATCCTGCCCGATTCCTGGCTCGGCCCCCTGATGCTGCTGGTGTGGGTGTTCGTGCTTTCGAGCTTCCTCGACAACATCGCCGCGGCGATGATCGGCGGGGCAGTAGCGCACACGGTGTTTCGCGGGAAGGTCCACCTGGGCTACCTGGCCGCCATCGTGGCCGCGTCCAACGCGGGCGGCTCCGGCAGCGTGGTGGGCGACACCACGACCACGATGATGTGGCTGGCCGGGGTCGCTCCGGCGCAGGTGCTGCATGCCTACGTGGCGGCGGTCGTGGCGCTGGTCGTGTGCGCGGTGCCGGCCGCGCTCCAGCAGCAGAAGCATTCGCCGATCACCAAGGATGCCCCGGCCGGCCTGAAGATCGACTGGGCGCGGGTGCTGATCGTCGCCTTCATCCTGGGCGCGGCCGTGCTCACCAACGTGGGACTCAATACGCGCTTCCGGGCCGAGGCCGCGGCTTTCCCCTTCCTTGGCGTGGCCGTGGTGCTGGCCATCGGGGTGAGCGCGCCCCTGCGGCGCCCGGCCTGGAACCTGGTGCCGGGCGCCTTGTCCGGCGCGGCCTTCCTGCTGTCGCTGGTGTGGTGCGCGTCCCTGATGCCGGTCGAGGCCCTGCCGGCGGCGTCCTGGCCGCTGGCCTTCGGGCTCGGTTTCGTGTCCGCCGTGTTCGACAATATCCCGCTGACGGCGCTGGCGCTCAAGCAGGGCGGCTTCGACTGGGGCGTGCTCGCCTACGCGGTTGGTTTCGGCGGCTCGATGATCTGGTTCGGTTCCTCGGCCGGCGTAGCGCTGACCGGGCAGTACCCGGAAGCGCGCTCGGTGCTGCGCTGGGTGCGCGCGGGCTGGCACGTCGTGCTGGCCTACGTGGCGGGGATGGCGGCGGTGCTGGCCATCGTGGGCTGGCATCCGGCCTGAGCAACTGGCATCATGTCGGCTTCACGATAGAAAGGGCAGGCAATGGCGAACATCCACATCGTCCACGAACACGGGCTCACCCCCAAGAAGGCGCGCGCGGCGGCGCAGAAGGTGGCCGACAAGATCGCGTCGGACTACGACATGGAAGTCGAGTGGGAAGGCGACGTGCTGTACTTCGAGCGCAGCGGCGTGCAGGGCGCGCTCACGCTGGAAAGGCAGGTGGTGGAAGTGGAGATCAAGCTGGGCTTCCTGATGAGCGCATTCGCCGGCACCATCGAGGAAAAGATCCGGGACAACATCGACAAGGTCTTCGGCTGACCCGGTTCCTGTTCTTCAGCCCTTCAGTTCTTCGATGAGGTCGATGTACTGCTGCATCGCGTCCTCTTTCGAGGTGCCCTTCAGGCCCGCCCAGGCGTCGTACTTGGCGCGGCCCACCATGTCCGTGAAGCCGGGGCGCGAACCTTCCACGTCGCCCACCGAACCCTGCTTGAACAAGGCGTAGATCTTCAACAGCGTCATGTTGTCCGGGCGCTCGGGCAGGTTCTTGGAATCGGCCTGGGCCTGTTGGAATTGTTCTTGCAAGCTCATACTCTCTCCTGGTCACGAAAATTGTTGCGGGGACATTGTCTGTAGCGTAATGTCTCAGGCATCTTATCCGAATTTTTCGCCCGCAAAGTAGAGGAGAGGCTCGATGTTGTCCAAAGCGATGTCCGTCATCAGTGGCAAGAAGAAAATGTCCACCGTCGATACGGCGTGGTTGCGCATGGATTCGGACGGCAACCTGATGATGATCGTGGGCGTGATGCTGCTGAACCCGGGCGTGCCGCTCGCGCAGCTGCACGGCGTGGTCGAGCAGCGCCTGCTGCCTTACCGCCGCTTCCGCTCGCGCGTCGACGCGGACGTCACCGGCGCCTGGTGGCACGAGGTCGACGTCGACCTGGACGAGCACATCATCCACAAGCGCCTCGAGGGCGGGCCGGGCTGCAACAAGGGCGCGCTGCAGGAGCTGGTGGGGCGCCTGTCGCAGCAGCCGCTCGATCCGCACAAGCCGCTGTGGCAGATGCACCTGGTGGACAACTGCGTGGGCGAGGACGGCACCGTGCGCCAGGCCCTGATCGTGCGCATCCACCACTGCATCGCGGACGGCATCGCCCTGATCGGCGTGGCCATGTCCATGTTCGCCGCCGAGCCGAACGCGCCCGAGCGCCCGACTTCGCGCCGCACCGCCGCCGCGGCCGACGAGAATCCGTGGGAACAGATCATGCTGCCGATGACGATGGCGTCGGTAAAGGCGATCGATTTTTCCTCCGCCATGTTCATCAAGTCGATGACGGCCCTGGCCGACGCCGACAAGCTCCCGCAGCAGCTGGCCGGCATGGGCGAGCTGGCGGGCCAGGTGGCGCTCGACACGGTCAAGCTGCTGGCCATGCAGGAAGACAGCCGCACGCGCCTGAAGGGCAAGCCGAACGGGAAGAAGCACGTGGCCTGGAGCGAGCCGCTGCCGCTGGCGGAAGTGAAGGCGATCGGCAAGGCCTACGGCTGCTCGGTCAACGACGTGCTGCTGGCCAGCGTGGCGGGCGCGCTGCGCTCCTACCTCACCCGCAAGGGCGACCAGGTGGACGAGAACACGGAGGTGCGCGCCATGGTGCCGGTCAACCTGCGCAAGCCGTCGCGCCAGCAGCGGCTGGGGAACGCCTTCGGCCTGGTGCCGCTGGTGCTGCCGGTGGGGATCGAGGACCCGGTGGCGCGCCTGCAGGAGGTGCGCCGCCGCATGAGCGAACTGAAGGGAAGCTACACGGCGCTGGTGGCCATGTCGGTGCTGGGCGTGCTGGGCGCGGCGCCCAAGCAGGTGCAAAACGAGATCCAGGACTACTACGCCAGCAAGGCCACCGCCGTGATGAGCAACGTGCCCGGCCCGCAGCAGCCGCTGTACCTGGGCGCGAGCCAGGTGGACCAGTGCATGTTCTGGGTGCCGCAGTCGGGGGACATCGGGATCGGGGTGTCGATCCTGTCGTACAACGGCGGCGTCCAGTTCGGCGTCGTCACCGACGACGCCCTGGTGCGCGACCCGGACAACATCATCGCGCGCTTCGCGCCGGAGTTCGAAAAGCTGGTGCTGCTGGCGCTGATGTCGTCCTGGGAGTGATCACACCGACAGCAGTTCGACGTCGAAGATCAGGGTGGCGTTCGGCGGAATCACGCCGCCCGCGCCGCGCGCGCCGTAGCCCAGGCTGGCCGGAATGACCAGGCGGCGCTGGCCGCCCACCTTCATGCCCTGCACGCCCTCGTCCCAGCCGCGGATCACGTGGCCGGCGCCCAGCTTGAATTCGAACGGCTCGCTGCGGTCGCGGCTCGAGTCGAACTTGCTGCCCTGGCTGCCGTCGTCGTTCTGCAGCCAGCCGGTGTAGTGGACCGTCACGTAGGTGCCGGCCGTGGCTTCGTCGCCGCCGCCGGTCACGATATCGTCATATTGCAGGCCGGATGCGGTGCTGGTCATGGTCATGATTTCCTCTTTCTTATCAATGGAATACGCGATTGTAGCCTGCATCGTGTGCACCATGTTGCGTGCTCGTGCGTTAAGGGGGCAAGGCCCGCCTCACCGCAGCCGTTTGCCCGTAAAATAGCCGCTCCACTCCATCTGGTCCCTTCATGCTCCGCCGCCTCTCCCGTCTTGCCGTTTCTGCACTGGCCCTGTGCTCCGCCTGCGCCCAGGCCAATGTCGTCGTCGTCCTCAACTCGCGCGATGCGACCGTGCAGCTGCTGGACGAGGCCACCTTCGCGGACAAGGGCTCGTTCGCGGTCGGGAAGGAGCCGCACCACCTGATGGCGACGCCCGACAACAAGTCCCTGATCGTGGCCAGCTCGGTCGGCAACGAGCTGATTTTCCTGGATCCGAAGACGGGCCAGATCCAGCGCAAGCTGAAGGACGTGCTGGACCCCTACCAGATCGGCTTCTCGCCCAACCAGAAGTGGTTCGTGTCCGCCTCGCTGCGCCTGGACCGGGTGGACCTGTACAAGTACGACGGCGTGAACCTGTCGCTGGTCAAGCGCCTGCCGCTGGCCAAGCTGCCCAGCCACATCGCCTTCAACGCCGCCAGCACCATGGCCTTCGTGACCCAGCAGGGCAGCGACCAGGTGAGCGGCATCGACCTGGCCACCCAGACCGTCAAGTGGACCATCCCGGTCGGCAAGCTCCCGGCGGGGATCATGATGACCCCGGACGACAAATACCTGCTGGTCGGGATCATGGGGTCGGACTACGTCGAGGTGATCGACTGGCGCACCCACAAGAGCGTCAAGCGCATCAAGGCCGGCGACGGCACCCACAACTTCCGCGCGCTGGGCGACAAGCGCCACGTGTTCGTGTCCAACCGCGTGTCCAACACCATCAACATCATCGACACCAAGACGCTGGAGAACGTCGGCACCATCAACGTGCCGGGCGGCCCGGACTGCATGGAACTGACCGACGACGGCAAGACCATGTGGGCCACGCTGCGCTGGATCAAGAAGGTCGCGGTGATCGATGTCGCCTCGCGCAAGGTGGTCAAGCTGATCCCGGTCGGCCGCTCGCCGCACGGTGTCTACTTCGCCAACCACGCGCCGATGAACTGATGCGCTGGCGCCCGGTCGGCACGGCCGGCGCGCTCGCGCTGGCCATCGTCTCCCAACCCGCGGCGGCAGCCCATGCCTGCCGCGGCACCATCTACCTGACTTTCGACACCGGCAGCCAGTCCCAGGCCGAACTGATCGCCGACACCCTGCGCCGCCACCACGCCAAGGCGACCTTCTTCCTTGCTAACGAGAAGACCGTGCGCGGCGACTGGTCGCTTGATCCGTCCTGGTCCGCGTTCTGGAAGGCGCGCGTGGCCGAGGGCCATGCCTTCGGCAGCCACACCTTCGACCACGTGTACTGGCAGCGCGACCTGCCGGGCGGGCGCATGCTGGTCAAGCCCCAGTTCGGCGCGCATGCGGGCCAGAAACTGACCTGGTCGGCCCAGGACTACTGCACGGAACTCAAACGGGTCGAGACGCGCTTCCACGAGCTGACCGGCGCGCACCTCGATCCGATCTTCCGCGCGCCCGGCGGCCACACCTCGCCCAACGTGCTGGCGGCGGCGCGCGCCTGCGGCTTGCGCCACGTGGGCTGGAGTCCGGCCGGTTTTTCGGGCGACGAAACGCCGAGCGAGCGCTTTCCGAACGCCGTCCTGCTCAAGCAGGCCCTTGAAAAGCTGCGCGACGGCGATATCTTCATGGCGCACATGGGCATCTGGTCGCGCAAGGATCCGTACATGCCCGCCAACCTGGAGCCGCTGCTGGCCGGTCTCGAGCAGCGCGGCTTCTGTTTTGCTACACTGCGCGAGCATCCCGACGCACGACCATGACCCAATTACTCATCGACCTGTTCGCCAACGCCCAGGGCTGGCTGTTCGAGCATCTCGTCGAGCCCTTCATCTTCCTGTCCGGCCTGGGCGAGTACACGGAAGAGGCCTTCGAGGGCACCGAGTGGTTCCTGATGGGCGTGGTGGAAGTGACTCTCCTGTTCCTCATCCTGCGCCCGCTGGAGGCCCTGATCCCGGTGCACAAGATCACCGATCCGCGCGCGCGCTGGAACGATTTCGTCTACACCGCCATCCACCGCCTCGGGCTGTTCTCGATCGCCGTGTTCTTCACGCTCGACCCGCTGATCGACCGGCTGGCTGGCCTCTTGCGCATGGACGGGATCCATCCGTTCAACCTGGAAGCGCTGCTGCCGAACATGCCGCCGCTGGCCAGCTTCGCCCTGTACCTGGTGGTGCTGGACTTCTTCGACTACTGGTTCCACCGCGCCCAGCACCAGTTCCATTGGTGGTGGGGCCTGCACAGCCTGCACCACAGCCAGCGCAACATGAACCTGTGGTCGGACAACCGCAACCACCTGCTGGACGACCTGCTGCGCGATGTCTACCTGGCCCTGGTGGCGCTGGCGATCGGCGTGCCGCCGGCGCAGTTCGTGCTGCTGGTGTCGGTCGGCCGTGTGATCGAGAGCCTGCAGCATGCGAACGTGCGCATCCATTTCGGCAGCCTGGGCAACCGGCTGCTGGTGTCGCCGCGCTTTCACCGCCTGCACCACGCGATCGGGGCCGGGCATGAATCGAATGGTGCCGGGACCCTGGGCGGTTGCAATTTCGCGGTCCTGTTCCCGGTCTGGGACATCCTGTTCGGCACCGCCAGCTTCGCGCCCGGCTTTGCCGCCACCGGCGTGCGCGACCAGCTGCCGCACACCGCTGCCGACGGCAGCGTCCAGCCGGGGCGCGACTACGGACGCGGCTTCTGGAGCCAGCAGTGGCTCGGCCTGAAGCGGATGGTCGAATTCGCCCGCGGAGGCAGCGCCTGATGCGCGGCGTCGCCGTCGCCTACGGCCGGGCATTGGTGTCCCAGTTCAGCGCGCGCATGCTGGCGCTGTCGGTCGTTCCCTTCCTGCTGTCGCTGGCCCTGTGGGGCGCGGCGCTGTGGTTCGGCTGGCAGCCGGTCAACGACTGGCTGCACGCCCAGTTCGCGGAGCACGGCCTGTTCCGCGCCAGCGGCAACCTGCTCGCCAGCTTCGGCATGGGCGCGCTCAAGGCGCTGGTGGTGCCGCTGCTGGCGATGCTCATGCTGCTGCCGTTGATGATCCTGACGGCGCTGCTGTTCATGGGCGTGGCCGCCATGCCCGCCATCGCGCGCCACGTGGCCGGGCGCTGGCATCCGGACCTGGAGCGCAGGCGCGGCGGCTCGCTGTGGGGCGGGGTGCTCGCCGCCCTGGGCGCGGGCGCCGTGTTCGTCGCCGCCTTCGTCCTCACCTTGCCGCTGTACGCCTTGCCGCCGCTGGCTGTGGCCGTGCATGTGGTGCTGTGGGCGTGGCTCACGGCGCGCGTGGTGAGCTACGACGCGCTGGCCGATCACGCGGATCCCGAGGAGCGCGACGCCATCCAGCGCGTGCACCGCTGGCCCCTGCTGGTCATGGGCCTGGCCTCCGGCGCGGCCGGCGCGCTGCCCGGTATCGTGTGGGTGGGCGGGACCGTTCTGTCCGTGGTATTTTTTCCCTTCCTGGCGGCGGTGTCGATCTGGCTCTACGTCGTCATCTTCATTTTTACCGGTTTGTGGTTCGAACATTACTGCTTGCAGGCGCTGGCCGAGATGCGGAGCCCGCGTCCTGCTTGACGAGGAGGGCGCATGGCGTTCGGCTTGATCATCATCGGTGACGAAATCCTGTCCGGCAAACGACGCGACCAGCATTTTCCCAAGGTGGTCGAACTGCTCGGCGAGCGCGGCCTGCAGCTGGCCTGGGCCGAATACCTGGGCGACGACCCGGAACGCATCACGGCCACGCTGCGCCGCAGCTTCCTGGGCGGGGACGTGGTGTTCTCCTGCGGCGGCATCGGCGCCACCCCGGACGACCATACGCGCCAGTGCGCCGCCGCGGCGCTCGGCCTGCCGCTGGTCCTGCACGAGGAGGGCAAGCGCAATATCCAGGAGCGCATCGTGGAACTGGCGCGCGAAGCGGGCAAGGAGGCGGACCTGGCCGCGCCCGACAACCTGCACCGCCTCAAGATGGCCGAGTTCCCGATGGGTGCGAGCCTGATCCCGAATCCGTACAACCGGGTGGCCGGTTTCACGGTCGGGTCGCATCATTTCGTGCCGGGCTTTCCGGTGATGGCCTGGCCGATGATCGCCTGGGTGCTCGACACCCACTACAGCCACCTGTTCCACCAGGTCGCGCGCGCCGAACGCGCCGTCATCGTGTACGAAGCGGCGGAGTCGGCGCTCACTCCGCTGATGGTCGCGATCGAAGCGGCGCATCCGCTGGTGAAGGTGTTTTCGCTGCCCAGCGTGGGCGATGCGCGCACGCGCCGGCACATCGAATTGGGCGTCAAAGGCGAGCCGGCGCAGGTCGACGCGGCCTTCGCCCAGCTGGTCGCCGGGCTCGATCGGATGGGCGTCGAACACGCGCCTTTCACGGCACAAAACTGAACGTTGTTTTTTTGCGAAAAAGCACGGCTTATTGGTGTGCGCGCACAGTCCCGCGCGGGCGGATGTGGTGGAATTGTAGACGTATGCATCGTCAGTACCACCTCGAGTTGTGAGTGCAGATGGCAGAGGTTGACCTTCGGGTCGCAATGCGTGTGTTTGAAACCGGTTGAGCCATCATGGACAGTATTCGCCGCTTCCGTCGGCCCCGCATCGTCGTGCGCGCCATGCAAAAATTGCGTGGGCGCTCGGCATCGATCAACAGTGGCCGCAAGAGCGCCAGCGCCAAGCCGGCCAGCGCCCACCGTCACCTGAAGCTGGTGCCGGAGCCGCCCCCGCACGAGGAACCCACCGACAGCACGCCGCCGCCGCCCTCGGCCGGACCGCGCTACGTGCGGCGCGGCTTCCTGCTGGTGCTGCTCATGCTGCTCTCGCTGGGCGCCTGGTGGGTGGTGGACGAGGCCATGACGTCCAGCGCCCAGGCGCGCTACTTCGCGCACCTGGCCGAGAAGGTCAAGTACCGGGTCGAGCCCGGTCCCACCAGCGCGGTGATCTACCCGTCCGACAGTCCGTATGACGAGCGCCTCGGCTACGCCAACCTGCCGGACTACCTCAAGCGCCTGCAGGCGCGCCAGTTCGAGATCGCCGCGCAGGCGCGCTTTTCGCCCAAGATGATCGAGCTGGCCGACATGGGCCTCAATCCGCCGTATCCGGAAAAGACGCGCGCCGGCCTCGCCATCGCCGACTGCCACCGCCAGCCGCTGTTCGCCTCGCGCTTCCCGGAGCGCTATTACGAAAGCTTCGAGAAGGCGCCCCCGCTGCTGGTGGCGAGCCTGCTGTTCATCGAGAACCGCGAGCTGCTCGACGCCGATCATCCCAAGCGCAATCCGGCCGTGGAGTGGGACCGCTTCAGCAAGGCGGTGTTCGACAAGTCGCTGCACACGGTGGTCGGCGGCGACAAGCGCGTCGCCGGCGGCTCCACGCTCGCCACGCAGATCGAGAAGTACCGCCACTCGCCCGAGGGGCGCACCAGCTCGACCAAGGAGAAGATCCGCCAGATGGTCTCCGCCACGCTGCGCGCCTACCAGTACGGCGAGGACACCACCCGCGTGCGGCGCAAGATCGTGACCGACTACCTGAACACGGTGCCGTTGTCGGCCAAGGGCGGCTTTGGC
>DASRUW010000381.1:0-5151 GCA_035655255.1 Telluria sp.
CCCACCCTGCCCCCGGTTCGCCCCATTTCGCTGGCCCGCGCGCGGGCCGCGCCGCTAATCTGGCTGCGTCAATCAACCGCCACGGGGCCAGACCATGAACAACAACCGCCTGTACTTTCTCGACTGGGTGCGCATCCTCGCGTTCTTCCTGCTGATCTTCTACCACACCGGGATGTATTACGTGACCTGGGACTGGCACGTGAAGAGTCCCTATGCCAGCGACGCGCTGGAGCCCTTCATGATGATGTCCGGGCCGTGGCGCCTTGGCCTGCTGTTCCTGGTCTCGGGCGTGGCCTCGCACTTCATCCTGGCCAAGATGAGCACCGCGCAGTTCGTCCGGGCCCGCACCGCGCGCCTGATGCTGCCGCTGATCTTCGGCATGCTGGCCATCGTCCCGCTCCAGTCGTATCTGCAAGTGGTCGAGAAATTGGGCTACCAGGGCAGCTTTGCCGACTTCATGCAGCTCTACCTGCGCGCCTACCACGGCTTCTGCCAGGGCACGGACTGCCTGATCCTGCCGACCTGGAATCACCTGTGGTTCGTGGCCTACCTGTGGCCCTACACGCTGGCGCTTGCACTGCTGGCCGCCCTGGCGCGCAGCGACGCATGGACCGGGCGCGTGGCGGGCCTCCTGACCGGCTGGAAGGCGATCTTCGTCCCGGCCGCCGCGCTCGCCGTGATCCGCCTGGCGCTGCTCTCGCGCTTCCCGACCACGCACGACTTCGTGCGCGACTGGTACGAGAACGCGCACTACTTCTTCATGTTCATGCTGGGCTACGCCCTGGCGCACAAGGGCGCCGTGTGGGCCCAATTCGAACGCCTGCGCTGGCCGGCGCTCGGCATGGCATTCGCCTGCTGGGCCTTCATGCTCTTCTACTTCTGGCTCCCCGAGAGCAGCGTGCCGGCCGGCTGGGTAACCGCCATCCGCGATTTCCAGCGCTGCGTGTTCGCCCTGCTCCAGTGGACGCCGGTGGTCGCGGCCTGCGGTTTCGCCCACCGCCACCTGAACCGCGACAGCGCCGCGCGCCGCTACTTCACGCCGTCGGTGTTCCCGGTGTATATCCTGCACCAGACCCTGATCGTCGCCATGGCGCACTACGCCAAGCCGCTGGGCCTCAAGCCCGCGGTCGAAGGGCCGCTGCTGGTGATCGCGACCTTCGCCCTGTGCTTCGGACTGTACGAAATCATCCGCCGCGTCCCGCCCCTGCGCCCCCTGTTCGGGCTGGAGCTGCGCGCTAGCCGAGATGTTCGAGCACGCAGTCTACAAACGTCCGCAGCTTCGGCGTCATGAGGCGCGCCGACGGATAGACGATGTGCAGCGCCCGCTCGGGGGCAGCGTAGTCCCCGAGCAGGCGCACCAGCGTACCGGAGGCCAGGTCGTCCTCCACCATCATCAGCGGCAACAGCGCCACGCCCAGGCCGGAGACTGCCGCCGCGCGCAGCGCATGCGTGCTGTTGACCAGGAAGTTCCCTTCCACCTGCACGCCGTGCACTTCGCCGTCGCCGCCGCCGAACTCCCATCGGTCCTGCTGCCAGGCGCCCAGGAAGGTCATGCAGTTGTGCCCAGCCAGGTCTTCCGGCGCGCGCGGCGTGCCATGCCGCTCCAGATACGACGGCGCGGCGCACGCCACCAGCCGGTACGGCCGCAGCGGGCGCGCCACCAGCGAGGAATCCGGCAGGCGGCCGATCCGGATGGCCACGTCGATCCCTTCGTCCACCAGGTCCACGACGCGGTCGTCCAGGCGCATCACGACCCGCATGTCCGGATAGCGTGCCAGGTAGTCGCGCACGATGGGCGTGAGCGCCTGGATCCCGAACAGCATCGCCGCAGACACGCGCAGCACGCCACGCGGGGCGCTCTGCACGCTGGAGACGCTGGCGTCGGCCGCCTCCACCTCGGCCAGGGCGTGCTTGCAGCGCTGGTAGTAGATCTGGCCGGCCTCGGTCAGGCTCTGGCGGCGGGTGGTCCGGTTCAACAGGCGCGCGCCCAGGCGCTCCTCCAGGTACTTCACGTGCTTGCCCGCCATGGTGGCCGAGATGCGTTCCGCCGCCGCGGCCGGGGTCAGCCCGCCCAGCTCCACCACGCGCACGAAGACGCGCATGCTCGTCAGATGATCCATTACGCACTCATGGTTGAAAGTGCTTGCATTGTACGCGCGTTTATCAACTGCCATTCCGTTGTCATACTGCCCTCCACTCGCAACGCCTTTGGAGGACCAACATGAACAACAACACCCTTGCCGCCGGCGCCCTGACCCTGTCCACCATGGCCTGGGCCGGACTCTTCTTCGTCGGAAAGGCCGCGCTGGCCGCCATCGACCCGGTCTGGTTCACGCTGCTGCGCTACGGCAGCGCCGCGGTGCTGCTGATGGCGCTCCTGCGCCTTTCCGGCCCGGTGCGCTGGAATCTGCTGCGCGCGCACTGGCCGCTGCTGGCCCGCAGCGGCGTGCTGGGCTATGCCATGTTCGGCATTCTCGTGTTCGAAGGACTGGACCACTCCGTGCCGGCGCACGGCGCGGTGATCATGGCGACCATGCCGGTGACGGCCCTGATGCTGCGCCGGGTGCTCGACCGCCAGCGCCTGGCCTGGTGGGCCTTCGCCGTGCTGGCGCTGACCTTGACGGGCGTGGTGCTGGTGTCGGGCGTGGCCTTGCATCCGGCGGGTGGCGTGTCCACCCTGCCCGGCGACCTGACCGCCCTGGCAGGCACCTTCGGCTTCGTGTTCTACACCCGCGGACAGGCGCTGGTGCCGGAACTGAATCCGCTGGAATACACGGCCTTTACCGCGGTGCTGGCCGTGCCGGTGATGGTGCTGGCGGCGGCCGTGTCGACCACGCTGGGATGGTCCGATCTGCCGCACGCCGGAGAGCTGGCGCGCATCGCGCCGAACATGCTCTATACGGTGGTGGTGGCGACTGTGTTCGCGTCGCTGGCCTTCAACCAGGGCGTGCGCCAGCTGGGGGCGGCGCAGGGCATCGTCTTCATCAACCTGGTGCCGGTGTCGGCGCTGGTCCTGTCGACGCTGCGCGGCGTCACGCCCGGCCTGCCCGAAATCGCCGGCGCGCTGCTGGTCGTTTCCGCCCTGCTGCTCCAGGCCACCCTCTCGCGTCCGGCAAGGGTCCGGGGGGTCTGACCCCGCATGGGGTCCGACCCCGGTTTACAGCTTCAACCGCAGCACGCCGCCTCCTGCGGCCAAGCCGGGCCTTTCAGTTCGATGGTATTGCCCTCCGGGTCCTTGATGTAGATCGAGGGCCCTTCCCCTTCCGCCCCGTAGCGCGATTCGACGGGGCCGAATTCCACCCGCATCGCATCCAGGTGCTGGCGGATGTCATGCTCGTTGAAGGGGTCGACCCGGAAGCAGAAGTGGTCCATATTGCGGCCTTCCGCAGCAGGCGCCGCGCCGCCCATGCGGCCGATCTTGCCGTCCACCGGCACCAGGTCCAGCAGGCAGCGGCCGGCGCGCAGCTGCACCAGCCCGATCTCGTCCTGGCGCCGCTCGACGGCGCAGCCCAGCACCTTGCGGTAGAAGCTCACCATCTTCTCGAGGTCGATCACGCGCAGCACCAGGTGGTCGATTTCACGCACTTGAATCATCTTTGCTCCTTCGGTCGATACGTGGCGGACAATGTTAGCGAAATTCGGCTAGATCCGCAGGCGCCGGTATTCGCCCAGCCAGCGCTTGGCCTCGGCGGGCGTGAGCGCGCGCACCGGGTCGCCGGGGTAGACGTAGAGGAAAGGCGCGCCGCCGAGGCGGTCCGTCATCTTCGCCTGCACCAGGAAGATCGCGCCGAGCGGATGCTCGCGCGCGAGCCGGCCGCCGCCGTGCACCCGCATGTCCGGCGCGAAGGGCTGGCCGGAGAGCGGACGCACGGCCGGCAGGCCGGTGCGCGCATCGCGCACCACCTGCACCGCCACTTCGCGGTAGGCCGTGAGGTCGCGTGCCATCAGGAGGCCGTCGCCGCGGCGGCCGGCGCGCGCGCCACGGGCGCTTCGCGGATCGGCAGGTTGATGAGGGCGGCGGCGGCGGCCAGCGCGATGTCCGCGTACCACATCCAGTCGTAGCTGCCGAACCTGACGAAGGCCAGGCCGCCCAGCCAGGCGCCGAAGAAGGCGCCGGTCTGGTGCGACAGCAGGGTCAGGCCGAACAGCGTGGCGAGGTAGCGCGTGCCGAACAGCTTGCCCACCAGGCCCGCCGTCGGCGGCACCGTGGCCAGCCAGGTGAAGCCCAGCACGGCGCCGAAGACGTAGAAGGTCAGCGCGGTCTTGGGCACCATCAGGTAGACGATGACCGCCAGGGCCCGGGTGCCGTAGATGAAGACCAGCAGGTTCTTCATGCGGTAGCGCTGCGACAGCGCGCCGGCGGACAGCGAGCCGGCGATGTTGAACAGGCCGATCAGCGCGAGCGCCGTGGCCGACACGCTGGCCGGCAGCCCGCACAGCACCACCTCGCCCGGCAGGTGGGTGACGAGGAAGGCGATGTGGAAGCCGCAGGTGAAGAAGCCCGCGTGCAGGAACAGGTAGTTCCGGTCGCGCAGCGCGGCGCGCACCTGGGCCCCGAGGCCGCCTTCGGCCGCCGCGTGGGCCGCCGGCGCCGGATGGGCGCTGGAGCGCAGCGGCCAGGCCAGCGGAATGGTCAGCAGCGTGGTCGCGGCCATGGTGAACATGGCGCTGATCCAGCCGGTGGTGCTGATCATGAACTGCATCAGGGGCGCGAACACGAACTGGCCGAACGAGCCGCCCGCGTTGATGAAGCCCGCCGCGAACGGGCGGCGCGCCACCGGCAGGCGCTGGGCCGTGGCGCCGATCAGGATCGAGAAGCTGCCCGCGCCGGCACCCGCGGCGGCCACGATACCGAGCGTCAGCACCAGGCCGAACCCCGAAACGAAGAACGGCGTCAGTGCCAGGCCCGCCGCCAGCAGCAAACCGCCCCCGACGAGCACGCGGCCGCTGCCTTTACTGTCCGCCAACGCGCCGAACGCGGGCTGCACCGCGCCCCACACGAACTGCCCGACCGCGAGCGCGAAACTGATGGTTTGGATGCCGAGGCCGGTGTCGCGCGCGAGCGGCTGAACGAACAGACCAAGCGACTGGCGAATGCCCATCGTCACCAACAGAATGGCCGTGGCGGCCGCGACTAGCGGCCAGTAGCGG
>DASRUW010000382.1:0-4708 GCA_035655255.1 Telluria sp.
CAGGAGATGCTGGAGCAGGGCGGCGCCGCCAAGCGCGCCCTGTTCGGCCTGGCGCAGCAGGTGGGCTGGCGGCGCTTTCGCCGGGCCCAGGGCCTGGGCGCGGAGAGCACCATGCCGGCCTGGGCCGACGACCTGCTGTGGCTCGCCCTCGATCCGCTGGTGGCGCGCAAGATCCGCGAGCAGTTCGGCGGGCGGGTCCGGGTCGCCGTCAGCGGCGGCGCGCCGATTTCCGAGCACGTGGCGGCCTGCTTCATCGGCCTGGGCTTGCCGGTCCTGCAGGGCTACGGGCTGACCGAGACCTCGCCCGTGGTGGCCGCCAATTCGCTGGTCGACAACTGGCCCCAGACCGTGGGCCGCGCCCTGCGCGACGTCGAAGTGCGCATCGGCGAGGGCAACGAGCTGCTCGTGCGCGGGCCGAACGTGATGCAGGGCTACTTGAACCGGCCGGAGGAGACGGCCCGCTCCTTCACCGCGGACGGCTGGCTGCGCACGGGCGACCAGGCCGCGCTGGAAAACGGGCGCATCCGCATCACGGGCCGCCTCAAGGAGATCATCGTCACCTCCACCGGCGAGAAGATCGCGCCGGCCGACCTGGAGCTGGCCATCGCGGAGGATCCGCTGTTCGAGCAGGTGCTGGTGATCGGCGAACAGCGCCCCTTCATCGCGGTGCTGGCGGTTCTGGGACGCGAGCCCTGGAACCGTCTGGCCCACGAGCTGGGCGTGAATCCCAACGATCCGGCCGCGCTGCTCGACGCGCGCGTGCAGGAGGCGGCCCTGGAGCGCATCCGCAAGGCCACCGCCCACTTCCCCAGCTACGCGGTGCCGCGCGCCGCCTGGCTCACGCTCGATCCGTGGACGGTGGAAAGCGGCCTGATCACGCCGACCCTCAAGCTCAAGCGCAGCGTGCTGCACGCGCGCTTGTCCACGCAGATTGAAGCGCTGTACGCGACGCGGTAGACTTCCCGCATGAATAAACCCATCCTTTTCGCCCTGCCGGGCAACGAGGCCATGGCCGCGCGCCTGGCCGCCGCACTGTCCGCCCCGTGCGGGGAACTCGAGGCCCGCCGCTTCCCGGACGGCGAATCCTATGTCCGCTACCACGCCGAGGTGGCCGGACGCGACGTGATCCTGGTCTGCACCCTGGACCGGCCGGACGAGAAGGCCGTGGCCCTCTACTTCGCCGCCTGCGTGGCGCGCGAGCTGGGCGCGGCCTCGGTCGGCCTGGTGCTGCCGTATCTCGCCTACATGCGCCAGGACGCCGTGTTCAAGCCGGGCGAGGGCGTCACCGCGCGCCACTTCGCGCGCTGGCTGAGCGCCTGCGCGGACTGGATGGTGACGGTCGATCCGCACCTGCACCGCATCGCGCATCTGGACCAGGTGTATGCCATCCCGACCCGGGTGGTGCAGGCCGCGCCCGCCATCGCGGCCTGGGTGCGCGACCACGTGGTGCGGCCCCTGATCGTGGGGCCGGACGAGGAGAGCGAACAATGGGTGGCCGAGGTCGCGCGCGCGGCCGGCTGCCCGCACGAGGTGCTGCGCAAGGTGCGCCACGGCGACCGCGAAGTGGACGTGTCGGTCCCGGATGCGGCGGCCCTGGCCGGCTACACCCCGGTGCTGGTGGACGACATCGCCTCCACCGCCCGCACCATGATCGCGGCGGCGGGCCACCTGAACGCGGCCAAGCTGACGGCGCCGGTGTGCATCGCCGTGCATCCCATCTTCGCCGGGGACGGCCTGGATGCGCTGCGCGCCGCGGGCGTGGCCAGCGTGGTCAGCTGCGACACCATCGCCCATCCGACCAACGGCATCGAGCTGGCCGGCCCGCTCGCGGCCGCCGTGCGCGAGCTGCTGCCGACGCGTTAGCAACATTTTTGCTGCATAGCAAGATCATTTTGACTTGGGTCAAAGTTTTGGAACGTCCGGGTTGCATAGAATCAGAGCAATACCAACCCGGAGCATTCCATGTTGCGCGACATCACCATCAAATCCCGCCTGATCTTCGTGATCGGCTTCCTGTCCCTGCTGCTGATCGCCGGCGGGGTGATCGGGCTGACCAGCCTGTACTTCGCCAACAATTCGCTCAAGGATAACTACGAGCACCGCCTGGTGCCGACCACCCAGCTCGACCGCGTCGTGATGCTGATCGAGCGTGCCCGCCTGGGTGTGGCCGAGGCCCAGCTGGCCGAGCCGGACGCCGCCGGCGCCCGCATCGGCGAGGTGGAAAAGGACCTGGCCGAAGTCGACAAGGTGTGGAATGCCTACCTGGCCGCCGGCCTGCTGCCGGAGGAGCGCAAGCTGGCCGACGCCCTGTCGGGCCACTACAAGCGCTTCGCCGACGAGGGCCTCAAGCCCGCCATGGCCGCGGTGCGCGCCCAGGACGCGGCGCAGGCGCGCGCGCTCATGCGCGGGCCCATGCGCGAACTGGCGGCGCCGGTGAGCGAAGGGGTCAATGCCCTCATGCGCTATGAACTCGACGTGGCGCGCAGCGAATTCGAGAAGAATCAATCGATCTACCGCATCGTCTTCATCAGCTGCAGCTCGGGCATCCTGCTCGGCGTGCTGCTCTCGACCGCGATCGGCGTGTGGCTGGTACGCGGCATTTCCGGTCCGCTGTCGCAGGCGGTGCGCGTGGCCAAGGGCGTGGCGGCGGGCGACCTGACCCAGGAGATCGAGGTCGTCTCGCGCGACGAGACCGGCCAGCTGATGCAGGCCCTGAAGGACATGAACGCGGCCCTGGTCCAGATCGTGACCGAGGTGCGCACCGGGGCCGACACCATCGCCAGCGCCTCCGGCCAGATCGCGTCGGGCAACAAGGACCTGGCCGTGCGCACCGACCAGCAGGCCGGTTCGCTGGAAAAGACGGCCAGCTCGATGGAGGAACTGACGTCGACCGTGAAGTCGAACGCGGACAGCGCCCAGCAGGCCAGCCAGAGCATCGCGTCGGCCTCCGAGGCGGCGCGCCAGGGCCGCGAAGTGGTGGCGCGCGTGGTCAACACCATGGGGTCGATCAATGCCTCGTCGCGCCGCATCGTCGACATCATCGGGGTGATCGACGGCATCGCCTTCCAGACCAATATCCTCGCGCTCAACGCGGCCGTGGAAGCGGCGCGCGCGGGCGAGCAGGGACGCGGCTTCGCGGTGGTGGCGGGCGAGGTGCGCCACCTGGCCCAGCGCTCGGCGGCGGCGGCCAAGGAGATCAAGGAACTGATCGGCGACTCGGTGGACAAGGTCGAGGACGGCTCGCGCCTCGTCGATGAAGCGGGCGCGACGATGACGGAGATCGTCAACCGCGTGCGCCAGGCCACGGAATTGATGAACGGCATCGCCGTTGCCAGCCACGAGCAGACGCTTGGCATCGAGCAAGTGAACCAGGCCATCGGCCACATGGATTCCGTGACCCAGCAGAACGCCAACCTGGTCGAGCAGGCCGCGGCCGCGGCGGGGGCGCTGGAGCAGCAGGCGCTCAAGCTGTCCAACGTGGTGAGCGTGTTCAAGACCGACGGCGCGCCGGCGGCGCCGGTGGCGCGCCGCGCCAACGTGGTGCCGCTGCGCGACGCGCGCCGTCTCGGCCACGAGCGGGCGGCCTGAGCTCTTCAATTCCAGCGGGAATTCTTCCGCTGTTATTTTGCTACGCCTAGCATTTCTCCTACGTGAGCATCAGATTCTATCCTACGTGGGGACTGCTAGGCGCATGCAAGAATCGCGGCTCCTTCAGGAAAAAACATAGGAGATCACGATGAAGATGACCGCGGCAATCCTGTCCCTGTCTCTGCTCGCCGCCACCGGCGCGCTGGCCCAGCAATCCGGCTCGGCCACCAGCAGCTCGTCCACCCCGATGGCGGGCGATTCCAGCTCGACCCAGACGAAGACGACCCAGACGAAGACGACCAAGCACAAGTCGAAGCACAAGGCCAAGCACAAGGCCAAGTCCAGCAGCGACATGATGTCCCAGAGCGGCACCTCGGGCACCAGCGGCACCACCCGCAGCAGCGAGACCACCGACAGCACCACCAGCAGCACCAGCACCAGCGGCATGCCGCCGGATCAGGCGCCGAGCTCGACCACCTCGAGCACCAGCACGACCTATGGTTCGGGTGCGACCCAGGGCACCGTGAACAGCGGCACCATGCCGGCTACCCCGGCGACGCCCGCCACCCCGGCGACGCCGGCCATGAACGGCGAACCCGCCATGCCGGCCACGCCTGCCACCCCGGCCACCCCCGCCACGCCGGCCAACCAGATGCAGGACCCGAACGCCGGCAAGCGCTGAACGTCGGCTGCCTACCAGGGGCTCCCGCATCCGCGGGAGTGACAGCGTGTCAAGTCATCCCCGCGCAAGCGGGGACCTCTGGCCGTCTGCATCGCTCAGACGTCGTTGAATCCTTCCAGGACAAGTTTGCCGGTCATCCGGCCGCCGGCCATGCGGCGGTGCGCCGCGCGCAGGTTGGCGGCCGTGATGCGGCCGAGGTGCTCGCTGTCGATCGGCCGCAGGACGCCGCGGTCGGCCAGCGCCCCCACCTCGTTCAAGATCGCCTGCTGGGCCGCCAGGTCCGGCGTGCCGTAGTCCACGCGGGTGTAGACCATCTCCCACGCCAGCGTCACGCTCTTATCCCACAGTAGACCCAGATCCACCGGCAGCGTCGCTTCCACCGCGAGGCCGATGGCCCCTTGCGGCGCCACCAGCCTGGCCGCGAGCGGATAGTAGCGG
>DASRUW010000383.1:0-9982 GCA_035655255.1 Telluria sp.
AGTCAACTCTGCCCTGCTCGCTCCGGCGTGACCACTCTCCACTCCCCGGCCCGCTCGCGCTGGCGTTTCTCCTCCCGTCTGGTCCGGACCGCCATTGCGCTGACGGCCCTGCTGCTGGCATTCGCCGCCGAGTGGACCACCACCCCGACCGTGTCGTTTTTCGCCAACGAATGGCTGCGCGACGCCTTCGTGCGCCTGCAGGCGACCAACGCGCCCGAGCCGCGCGTCCTGGTGGTGGACATCGACGAGGCCAGCCTGGCGCGCATCGGCAAGTGGCCGTGGTCGCGCGCGCGCCTGGCCGACCTGGTCGAGGTCCTGCTCACCCGCTACGAGGCGCGCGGGGTGGCCCTCGACATCGTGCTGGACGACCCGCTCGACGCGGCGGGCGACCGGCGCCTGGCCCTGCTGGCCGAGAACGGGCCCGTGGTGCTGGCCCAGGCCTTCGATTTCCAGGAAGGCGAACGGCCCGAGGTCCTGCACAAGGGCGTGCTGGCCGCACCCAGCCCCCGCTACCGCAGCGGCGGCCTGCCCGCGACCGGCTACGTGGCCAACCACGCCGGGCTGGCGCGCGCCGCCCAGGTCGGCAATGTCGGCTTCAAGCCGGACCGCGACGGCACCCTGCGCCAGGTCCCCCTGCTGACCAGCTACGGCGGCCAGCGCTACGAGGCGCTTTCGCTCGCCCTGCTCAACTGCTGCTCCGGCCGGCCGCCCCTGGTCCTGCCCGACGCCGGCCTCGCGCGCGTGTCCTACCGGCGCGACTGGACCGCCTATACGGTGGTCTCGGCGCTCGACATCCTCGACCCGAAGGTGTTCGTCGAGGGCGCCAGCAAGCGCCTGGTGCTGGTGGGCTCGTCCTCGATCGGCCTGGGCGACCGGGTCGCCACCCCCATCGCCGCCAGCCGCCCCGGCCTGTCGGTGCAGGCCGCCATGCTGTCCGACCTGCTCGACCGCCAGGACGGCCTCACGCCCGCGCCCTGGCCGGGACGCCTGCTGGCCTGCCTGTTCGCGGCCCTGTCGGTGGGCGCCACCATGGCCATCCTGCCGCGCCGCTCCGCCACCCTGGCGGTGGCCGTGCTGCTGGCCAGTTCGGCCCTGTGGATCGGCGCCGCCTACGCGCTCAGCCGCCACGACCCGGTGTTCTCGACCACCGGCCCGCTGCTGGCCAACCTGTTCCTGCTGGCCGTGGCCGTGCCCTACCAGTGGCAGCAGACCCAGCGCCGCTCGCGCCACCTGCTCGACACCCTGCGCCAGTACGTGGCGCCCAAGGTCGTGGACCAGCTGCTCGAAAGCGGCCTGGAAGACCCGCTCAAGCCGCGCCAGCTCGACGTCACCACCCTGATCGCCGACATGGAGGGCTACACCACCCAGGTCGAGTCGCTGCCGGTGGAGGAAGCGGCCGAGCTGACCCGCGTGTTCCTGGACTGCCTGACGGCGCCCGTGATCGCCCTCGGCGGCACGCTCGACAAGTACACCGGCGACGGCCTGGTGGCGTTCTGGGGCGCCCCGCTGCCGCAGGAGAACCACGCCGACCTGGCCCTCGACGCCGCGCGCGAGATCACCCGGCGCGTGCACATCCTGTCGCGCCAGCGCGAGGCGCTCGGCTTCCCGCCCCTGCGGGTGCGCATCGGCATCGACAGCGGCCCGGCCATGGCGGGGGACTTCGGCACTTCCTTCCGCAGCATATATACTGCCGTCGGCGACAGCGTCAACACCGCCTCCCGCCTCGAACAGGCGGCGCGCGACTTCACCCACAACGTGATCGTCGGCGCCGGCACGGTCGAGCGGGCGCGGCGCCACCGCTTCCTGCTGCTGGGTGAACGCACCCTGCGCGGCAAGCTGCACCCGACCACCCTCTTCACCCTGGATCCCGGCACCATGGAAGTACCCGGCAGCACCACGGCGAGCGCATCCGCGCGGGAAGCGGCCCGATGAGAGGACGCCGCTGGCTGCCGGCCGCGCTGCTGGCCGTGACCCTGGGCGCGGCCGCGCAGGACAACCCCGCCCCGCTGCCGCAGGACGTGCAGCAGGACATGTACATGGAAGCCCTGCAGTCCATCGCCGAGGGCCGCCGCACGGATGCCGCCGGCACCCTGCAGCGCCTGATCGAGCGCGCCCCGCTGAACGCGGGCGCCTGGCTCGAACTGGCCCTGCTCCAGTGCGGCCTGGGCAACGCCGACGCGGCCGAGCGCATGTTCGCCGTGATCGAGACCCGCTTCCACCCGTCGCCGGACATCCTGGACATCATCAACCGCCAGCGCGACGAAGGCTGCGCCAAGGCGCCGCCGCTGACCTCGTCCCTGCTGGCGCTCGGCCGCGGCACCGACCGCAACGTGAACCAGGGCGCCAGCAACCCGAATTACACCGTGATCAAGGACGGGGTGCCGCAGGAGCTGCCGCTGCTGCCGGAATTCCTGCCCAAGGCCGACCAGTACACGGTGCTGAACGGCGAATACCTGCACGAGATCAGCGAGAACGGCACCAGCGGCTTCGTCCAGTTCCAGGGCCGCGCCAACGACCACCTGAGCGCCTACAACAGCGCCGCCCTGTTCGTCGGCCTGCAGTCGCCCTACCGGGTGCGGCGCTGGGGCCTGCGCGGCACGGCGCTGACCGGCGCCGTCTCGCTCGGCGGCAAGCTCTACCAGCGCCAGACCCAGGTCCAGCTGCGCGTCGGCCCGCCCCTGCCGCTGCCCGATTCGATGCAATTCACGGTGCTGGGCTCCGTCTCGCACAACGAGTACCTGACCCTGACCAACTTCGATTCGAACACGTTCGAGCTGCGCGGCATCTTCAGCGCCAACCGGCCGGCCTGGTCCGGCATGGCCAGCCTGGGTGTCCTGTTCGACAACGCGCGCGAGCACCGGCCCGGCGGCGACCGCACCGGCTTCTACGGCAACTTGCTGTATCGGCACGCCCTGCCCGCCAATCTCAGCGCGGAAGTGGCGTACACGCTACAGACCTGGCGCAGCCAGAGCGCCTACTCGCCGGGCGTGATTCCGCAGGTGCGCAGCCAGCAGACCCACGTGCTGCGGGCCAGCCTGACCTGGCCGCTGACGCGCAACCAGCAGCTGCAATTGGAGGCGCGGGCCGTACGCGACCACGAAAATATCTCGATCTTTCAGTACAATAACCGTCAGCTGCAGTTGAGCTGGCAATGGCAGGGGCCATGACCGGCCGCTCCCACCTCCCATGAATGCTTCCCTGGACAACCTGAAACCCGCCAACGTCGTCGAGACGACCGCCCTGGCGATCCAGCTGCGCAAGATCCCGCTGCTGGCGGAGCTGTCCGACGAGGACATGGCCCGCGTCAAGGCGGAAATGCGCGTGCGCCCCTTCCACAAGCGCGAAGTGGTGCTGCACAAGGGCGGCATCGGCGATGCCCTGCTGTTCCTGTTCGCCGGCCAGCTCCAGGTGATCGACGTGACCGAGGACGGGCGCGCCATCGGCCTGCGCATGCTGGCGCCGGGCGACTTCTTCGGCGAGATCGCCGTGATCAACAATTCGACCCGTTCGGCCTCGGTGGTGGCAATGAACGACGTGTTGGTGGGCTTCCTGCCGGCCGCCACCGCCATGTACCTGTTCGCGCACTCGCCCTCGGTGGCGCGCCAGATGCTGGAGCACCTGGCCCAGAAGATCCAGCGCGACTCCGAATTCCGCGCCCTGCTCAGTATTAACAACACGGCCAAGCGGATCTATACCTACCTGGTGCTGATGCAGCAGCCGCCGTCCCAGGCCGGCGCCCCGCCGGAGGTCAACCTGCCGACCCACCAGGACATCGCCAACATGATCAACACTAGCCGCGAGACCGTGACGCGGGCCCTGGCCAGCCTGGTGCAGCAGGGGATTGTGCGCAAGGACTCGCACAAACTGATCATCGTCAAACCGGACGCGCTGCAGAAGATGGTGCAGGGTTCCTGAGTTAAAAGTGTTACAAGTGTGCAGGTGGCGTGGGGTATAATCGCGCGCTGTTTCCCACCTGCCATTATGACCACACATCCATTGTCCACGGGCGAGGCTGCCCGATGATACCGAGCCTGATGCTGCGTGGCATCTGGGCGTATCGCGGCTTTGTGCTGGGCAGTGTCAAACGCGAGTTCAAGGCCCGCTACGGCAACGCCGTCCTCGGCGCCGCCTGGTCCGTGCTCAGCCCGCTCGCGATGATCCTCGTCTACACGGTGATCTTCGCCCAGGTCATGAAGAGCAAGCTGCCGGGGGCCGACGCGCCCTACGCCTACAGCCTCTACCTGTGCGCCGGCATCCTCACCTGGGGCCTGTTCGCCGAAATCACGGCGCGCGCCCAGAGCATGTTCCTGGAGCAGGCCAACCTGCTCAAGAAGATCAGCTTCCCGCGCATCTGCCTGCCGCTCATCGTGGTGCTCAATGCGCTGGTCAACTTCGGCATCATCTTCGGCCTGTTCGTGCTGTTCCTGCTCGCCAGCGGAAACTTCCCCGGCCTGGCGTTCTTCGCCATCGTGCCGCTGCTGCTGATCGAAGTGCTGTTCGCGATCGGGCTGGGCATGATCGTCGGCGTGCTCAACGTGTTTTTCCGCGATGTCGGCCAGTTCTTCGGCATCGTCATGCAGTTCTGGTTCTGGCTGACGCCGATCGTGTACGCGCCGTCCATCCTGCCCGCGCACGTGCGCGGCCTGCTGGCCTGGAATCCCATGGCGCCCCTGATCGCCGGCTTCCAGGACATCTTCGTGTCGCGCCAGATGCCGGCCTGGGACAGCCTGCTGGCGCCGCTGGTGCTGGCCCTGCTCCTGTGCGCGGCCGGCCTGCGCCTGTTCCGCGCCCGTTCCGGCGAAATGGTGGACGAACTCTGATGGGCAGCATCCACGTCGCCAACCTGGGCAAGGCCTACAAGCACTACCCCACCCGCTGGGGCCGCGCGGCCGAATGGCTGCTGCCCGGCCGCAGGCCGCGGCACCAACTCACCTGGGTCCTGCGCGACGTCTCGTTCCGCATCGCGCCGGGCGAGGCGGTCGGTCTGATCGGCATCAACGGCGCCGGCAAGAGCACCCTCCTCAAGCTCATCACCGGCACCACCCAGCCGACCACCGGCAGCGTGGCCATGCAGGGCAGCGTGGCGGCCCTGCTGGAGCTGGGGATGGGCTTCCATCCCGACTTCACCGGCCGCCAGAACGTCCTCATGGCCGGCCAGCTGCTCGGCATGCCGACCGCGGAAATCGTCGAACGCATGCCCGCCATCGAGGCCTTCGCCGAGATCGGCGACTACATCGACCAGCCGGTGCGCGTGTATTCGAGCGGCATGCAGATGCGCCTTGCGTTCGCCGTCGCCACCGCGCGCCGGCCGGACATCCTGATCGTCGACGAGGCGCTGTCGGTGGGCGACGCCTACTTCCAGCACAAGAGCTTCGAGCGCATCCGCCAGTTCCGGCGCGAGGGCACGACCCTGCTGCTGGTCTCGCACGACAAGCAGGCCATCCAGTCCGTGTGCGACCGCGCCCTGCTGCTCGATGGCGGCCGCCTGGCGCGCGAGGGCAAGCCGGAAGAGATCATGGACTACTACAACGCCATGATCGCCGAGCGCGAAAACGCCACCGTGCGCGTCACGGAACTCGGCGCCGGCAAGACCCAGACCGTGTCCGGCACCGGCGAGGCGACGGTGAGCCGCATCGCCCTGCTGGACGAAACCGGCCAGCCGGTGGAAGTGGTGGACGTGGGCACCCCGGTCACCCTGGCGGTGACGGTGCAGGCGCGCGCCGCGATCCCGCGCATGGTCCTGGGCTACATGATCAAGGACCGCCTCGGCCAGCCCATGTACGGCACCAACACGCACCTGAAGGAGCTGCCGCTGGAGGGCGTGTGCGCCGGCGAGGAGATCACCTACCGCTTCCGCTTCCCGATGAACCTCGGCCCCGGCACCTACTCGGTGGCCACGGCCATCGTCAGCACCGAGACCCACCTGGTCAACAACTACGAATGGCGCGACCTCGCGCTGGTATTCACGGTCATGAACATGCGCCGCCCGCACTTCGAGGGCTGCGCCTGGATCGACCCCTCGATCGAGATCGAACGGCCATGACTTTCATCTCCTACGCCCAGAACTTCGAGGACGTGCTGCTGTGGCGCGCCCTCGGCCACGTCCGCAACGGCTTCTACATCGACGTCGGCGCCAACGACCCGGAAGAGCATTCCGTCACGCGCGCCTTCTACGACGCCGGCTGGCATGGCATCAACGTCGAACCCCTGCCGCAGTTCAAGCAGGCCTTCATCGACCAGCGCCCGCGCGACATCAACCTGGCCATGGCGGCCGGCGCGGCCGACGGTGCGCTCACCCTGTACGACGTGGAAGGCGTCAGCGGCTGGGCCTCGCCCGATCCCGCCGTGGCCCAGCTGCACCGCGCCGACGGCCGCCTGGTGCGCGAGCTGGAAGTCCCGGTGCGCACGCTGGCCTCCATCTGCGCCGAGCATGTGCGCGGCGAGATCCACTTCCTGAAGATCGACGTGGAAGGCTGGGAGGCGGACGTGCTGCGCGGGATGGACTTCGCGCGCTGGCGCCCGTGGGTGGTGGTGATCGAGGCGACCACGCCGGCCAGCCGCGAAAGCCGGCACGAGTCGTGGGAAGCGATGCTGACCGGGGCCGGCTACGGCTTCGCGTGGTTCGACGGCCTGAACCGCTACTACGTGGCGGAAGAGCACGTGGAGCTGGCGGCCGCGCTGAAAGTGCAGCCGAACGTGTTCGATGCCTTCATCACCCATCACCTGGACAAGGCCTGGCGCGATGCCGAAAACGCCCATCGCAGCGAAGCGGCCCTGCAGGAGCGCCTGGCGCGCGAAAGCGAATTGCGCTGGCAATCCGACCAACGGCTGGACCAGGAGCGCGCCCTCGTGCACGATGCCCTGGCCCATGCGCGCGAACTGTCCGACAGTCTGAGCCAGGCGCGCGAACGCGAGGCGCAGCTGCGCGAACAGGCCGCGGCGCTGCACCAGAAGCTGGACCAGGCCCTGCGCGAGGGGCACGCCGCCGCCCAGTGGGCGCACGATCTCGACGCGCGCCTGAACGCGACCCTGCAAAGCACCTCCTGGAGGGTGACCGCGCCGCTGCGCTTCGCGGGCCGCATCGTCAAGCGCCTGCGCGCGGGGTCCGCCACCGCCGCCGCGCGCCGCCACCTGCGCGCGTTCGTCACGCGCCTGACCGCCAACGAGCGGCTGCGGCGCCTGGTCATCCCGGTGCTGGTGCGCTTCCCTTCGCTCGGCAGGCGCGTCTCGAGCACGCTGCAGGCGATCAAGCAGGCCGCTCCCCACGAATCGGCCGGCGGCCTGCAGGTGGACGCGCCCGCCCTGCCCCCCGAAATCAAGGCGCTGCCGGCTTCCGCCCGCCGCGTCGCCGCCGACGTGCAGCGCGCGCTCGGCCTGGACCTTGGGAACTGAGTCAGCATGCGTATCGTTCTCGACCTCACCTCCGGCGCGCTGGAACTGGCGCGCGCCCTGGCGCAGAGCGCCGGCGTGCACGAATTGTGGGTCACCATACCCGACCGACCGCTCGCCGCGGCCGACGCCGCACGCGCGGCGCTGGCGGACGTGCTGCCGGCGGCGCGCGTGCGCGCCATCGCCGTCCCGGAGGAGCTGCCACAAGCCTGGCGCGACGCCTTGCAGCGCAATGCGTGGCTGGCCCTGGGCGCCGACGCCGTCCTCAGTCATTCCCGCGCAAGGCTGGGCGCCCCCGCGAGGAACCTCTGGCCCGAAGCGGGGCCGCTGGTCATCGCACCAGAGGTCCCCGCGTCCGCGGGGATGACGGAGGGAGAAACCGTTTGGCGCGAGATCGAAGCGGCCGTGGCCGCGCACGCCAAGCCCGCGCCGCGCGCGCGCCTGGCCTACATCTCGCCGCTGCCGCCCGCGCACTCCTGCATCGCCGACTACAGCGCCGAGCTGGTGCCGGAACTGGCGAAGTACTATGACATCGAACTGATCGCCGACCAGCCCGCGGTGGAGGACGGGCGTCTCACTTCCTACCCGGTGCGCACGGTGGCCTGGTTCGACGAGCACGCGCAGGAATTCGACCGCGTGGTCTACCACTTCGGCAATTCGCACGCGCACCAGCACATGTTCGCGCTGATCCGCCGCCATCCCGGCATCGTGGTCCTGCACGACTTCTTCCTGTCCGGCGTGCTGGACAACCTGGAGCGCGAAGGCTACCTGCCCAACGCCTTCATGGACGGCCTGTACGAGTCGCACGGCTACACGGCGCTGGCCGCGCACCGGCGCGACGGCCGCAACCCGTCGATCTGGGCCTACCCGCTGAACAAGGGCGTGCTCGATCACGCCAGCGGCGTCATCGTCCACTCCCCGTTCTCGGTGCAGCTGGCCCAGGACTGGTACGGCCCGGACGCCGGCCGCGACTGGCGCGTGGTGCCCCTGCTGCGCGGGCGCGGCGCCGGCCATGACCGCGCCCAGGCGCGCGCCCGCCTCGGTTTCGGGGCGGACGACTTCGTGTTCGCCAGCTTCGGCATGCTCGGCCCGACCAAGATGAACGAGGAGCTGCTCGACGCCTTCCTCGATTCGCCCCTGGCCGCCGACCCGCATTGCAGGCTGGCCTTCGTCGGCGCCAACGATCCCGGCATGTACGGCGGCGGGCTGACGCACAAGATCAAGCACAGCGCCGCGGCGCAGCGCATCGCGATCACGGGCTTCGTCACGGCCGACGAATACGCCGACTACCTGGCCGCGGCCGACTGCGCCGTCCAGCTGCGCAACGCCACCCGCGGCGAAACGTCCGCCTCGGTCCTGGACTGCCTGCTGTACGGCGTGCCGACCGTCGTCAACGCGCACGGCTCGACCGCTTCGCTCGATCCGCGCCTGGTGCTGATGCTGCCCGACGCCTGCACGCGCGCCGAGCTGGGCGAAGCCCTGGCACGCCTGCGCGGCGACGCCACGCTGCGCAGCGAACTGTCCGAACGCGCCGTCGCGCACATGCAGGCCGAGCACGCCCCGGCCCACGTCGGCGCGCTGTACCGCGACGCGATCGAAGACTTCACCCGCTACAACCGCCACCTGCACTACCGCACCCTGCTGGACGACATCGCTGCCGCCGGCGACGGCGGACGCCCGCCGCTCGCGAAGATCGCGCAGCTGGCGGAGGCGGCCGCCTTCAACCAGCCGGTCCTGGCGCCGCGCCAGCTGCTGGTGGACGTATCGGCCATGGTCCAGAGCGACCTCAAGACCGGCATCCAGCGCGTCGTGCGCAGCGTGGTGCTGGAGCTGATCGCCAATCCGCCGCCAGGCTTCCGCGTCGAGCCGGTGTTCAGCACCGGCAGCAACCGCCGCTACCAGTATGCCCGCCATTACACGCTCGGCATGCTCGGCGAAACCGGCCTCGCGCTGGAGGATGCGCCGATCGAGGAACGCCCCGGCGACGTGTTCTTCGGCCTGGACCTGTTCACCAACGGCACCTTCCAGAACCGCGAACGGCTCGAGTCGATGCGCGCGCGCGGCATGGAAATCTACTTCGCGGTATACGATCTGCTGCCGGTGCTGCGCCCCGACGTATTCCCCTACGGGACCGAGGAAAATTTCACCGAATTTCTCAAGACCGTGAGCGCCGTCTCGCACGGCGTGGTGTGCATTTCGCGCGCGGTGGCGGACGAATTGGCCGCGTGGACCGAACGCAATCCCCCGCCGCGCGCCACCCCGCTGGCGCTCGGCTGGTTCCACCTGGGCGCGGACATCGACGCCAGCGCGCCCAGCACCGGCCTGCCGGCGAATGCGGCGCACGTGCTGGCGGAGGTGGCGGCACGCCCGACCTTCCTCATGGTCGGCACGGTCGAACCGCGCAAGGGCCACGCCCAGGCGCTGGCCGCGTTCGAACAGCTATGGAAGGACGGCGTCGACGCCAACCTCGTCATCGTCGGCAAGCAAGGCTGGATGGTGGACAAGCTGTGCGAGAAGCTGGCCAGCCATCCGGAGCGCGACCGCCGCCTGTTCTGGCTGGCCGGCGTGTCCGACGAGATGCTGCTCAAACTGT
>DASRUW010000384.1:0-7377 GCA_035655255.1 Telluria sp.
CTGCTGCGGATGGTCACGCGCGACTCCAACGTCAACCTGCGCCTGACCGACCATCCCGAATTCGACGCCTGGCGCTGGCACAGCTACTGGGTGCCGCTGGACACGGTCATCGAATTCAAGCGCGACGTCTACCAGCGCGCGCTGCAGGAGCTGTCGCGCTTCCTGACCTGGCCGCCGCCGGGCGAGCGCCGCCACAACCCGCGCTACCTGCGCCAGCCACGCAGCACGGACGGCAGCCGCGACGCAGCCAAGGGCGCCAAGCCCGAAGCGGCCGCCGGCGCCGAGCCGCCGGTCACCAGCCCGGACGTCAAGATCATCGTCTGAACGGTACAATGGGAGGATGTTCACCCCCTCCTCCCATGACGTCCGGCGCTTCTTCTGCGAGGCTTACCGCAAGCTGAACGCAGGCGCCGTGCTCGACCCGATGGAAGCCATCGCGGCCGACTGGATCGCCCTGCACCCGGAATACCACGCCACCCTGGCCGATCCCGAGGCGGCCGTCGCGCGCGACTATGCGGTCGAAGGCGGACAGGCCAACCCCTTCCTGCACCTGTCCATGCACCTGTCGATCGCCGAGCAGGTTTCGATCGACGACCCGCCCGGCATCCGCGCCGCGACCGAGGCCCTGGCGCGGCGCCTCGGGGCGCACGAGGCGCACCACCAGATCATGGAATGCCTGGGCGAAATGATCTGGACCTCCCAGCGCAACGGCCTGCCGCCGGACGCCGCCGCCTACGTCGAGTGCGTGCGCAAGCGCGCAGGGGTTGGGGTCTGACCCCGGTTTTCTAGACCCGCCGCGCCAGCAGCGCCCACACCCCGGCGGCCGACAGCAGCGAGCCGCCGCCCAGGTGGAAGCCGCGCTGCGCCGCCGGCGACGCCAGCACCCGGCGCGCGGCGCCCGCAAACACCGCATACAGGCCGGCATTGACGGCCGCCATGGTCACGAAGGTCAGCGCCAGCACCCACAGCTGCGGGCGCAGTTCCGCCGTCGGGTTGAGGAACTGGGGCAGGAAGGCCACGAAGAAGATGATCCCTTTGGGGTTCAGCGCCGTCACCAGCCAGGTGTTGGCGAACAGGCGCCAGCGCGCCAGCGGCGCCGCGGGCTTGAGCACCTCCAGCGGCGACACGCCGGCGCGCAGCATCTTCACGCCGAGGTACAGCAGGTACAGCCCGCCCACCGTCTTGACCACCGTGAACCAGAACGCGGACGCCGCCAGCAGCGTGCCGATGCCGAGCAGCGACAGCACCAGCGCCGTCGAATCGCCCAGCGCCACGCCCAGCACCAGCGGCAGGCGCGCGCGCCGCCCCTGCGCCAGCGAGTAGCTGATCACGGTCAGGATGGTCGGCCCCGGAATCACCAGCAGCACGGCCGACGCGGCCACGAAGGCCAGCCAGAGTTGCATCGACATGTACACCTCCAAAATGAAGAAAGCCGCCCGGGGGCGGCTTTCGGATCGCATCGGTCGAAAAGACCGATCAGCGTTTCGATACCAGCGTGCCCGGCAGGCTGTGCAGGTAAGCCGCGATGTCCTTGATGTCCTGATGCGACAGCGGCTTGACCTGGCCACCCATGATCGGATTCGAACGGCCATTGGCGCCGTCGCCGCGCTGGTAGGCGGTCAGGGCGTGCGCCAGGTATTCCTCGTGCTGGCCGGCCAGCTTCGGATAGCTCGGATCGATCGGGGACTTGAAGTCCGCGCCGTGGCAGGCCGCGCAGTTGTACTTCTTGGTCAGGGCCTCGCCGTTCGCCACGTTGCCGGCGAAGGCGTTAAAGGAGAGCAGGCCGCCGATCAGTGCAATGGTCAGTCGTTTCATGTCCGCTCCTTATTTGGTCTGCTGCGAGTAGTACGCTGCCACGTCGGCGATTTCCTGGTCCGACAGCGGCACGGCGACGCCGCGCATGGACGGATGCTTGCGCTCGCCCTTCTTGTACGCGTGCAGGGCGTTCTCGATGTACTTGGCGTTCTGGCCGCCCAACATCGGCACCGGATACACTTCGGGGAAAGAGGCCTTGTAGCCCGGAATGCCGTGGCAACCGATGCACATTTCGACCTTGGCCTTGGCAGCATTGCCGACCACGTCCGCGGCAAACGCCACGTTGGCGAGACCGGCAAGCATGAGAACTGCGAAGAGTTTTTTCATGGTGGCGATGTTAAGGTTGAAAAACGTTAATTTTTTCGCTATCAACCGGCGATTTTAACCGAACTGCCCCCGCGAGTCTATCGACTTGCGGCAGGTCATTGCCAAGTTAGCAGGATTATGCTTGCCGGCGGCCACAGGCGCTCTGACATATACTGGACCTTTCCGCACTTACCCGAACGCGAACCATGCACGCCCCTCAACGATTCGAAGGCTCGGCCAACTACGTCGCCACCGACGACCTGAAGCTCGCCGTCAACGCCGCCCTCACCCTCAAGCGCCCGCTGCTCATCAAGGGCGAGCCGGGCACCGGCAAGACCATGCTGGCCGAGGAGGTGGCGGCCGCGCTCGACATGCCGCTGATGCAGTGGCACATCAAGTCCACCACCAAGGCCCAGCAGGGCCTGTACGAGTACGACGCCGTGTCGCGCCTGCGCGACTCGCAGCTGGGCGACGACCGGGTGCACGACATCCACAACTACATCGTCAAGGGCGTGCTGTGGCAGGCCTTCACGGCGCCCGAGCCGGTGGTGCTGCTGATCGACGAGATCGACAAGGCCGACATCGAGTTCCCCAACGACCTGCTGCGCGAACTGGACCGGATGGAGTTCTACGTCTACGAGACGCGCGAGATGGTGGTGGCCAAGCACCGCCCGCTGGTGATCATCACCTCCAACAACGAAAAGGAGCTGCCGGACGCCTTCCTGCGCCGCTGCTTCTTCCACTACATCAAATTCCCGGACAAGGACACGATGGAGAGCATCGTCAAGGTCCACTACCCCACGCTCAAGCAGGAGCTGCTGGCCAACGCCCTGCAAAGCTTCTACGAGATGCGCGACGTGCCCGGCCTGAAGAAGAAGCCGTCGACCAGCGAATTCCTCGACTGGCTCAAGCTCCTGGTGGCCGAGGACATTCCGCCCGAAGCCCTGCGCTCGAAGGACGTGAAGTCCATCGTCCCGCCCCTGCACGGCGCCCTGCTGAAGAACGAGCAGGACGTGCACCTGTTCGAACGCCTCGTGTTCATGGCAAGGACCAACCGATGATCGACGTACGTCCCGTCACCCTCGACTTCAACGGCGTGCGCCTGGAGCCGCTGGCCCTGCACCACGCCGACGGCCTGCGCGCCGCCGCCTGCGACGGCGAGCTGTGGAACCTGCGCGTGACCTCCGTGCCCGAGCCGCACCAGGTGGAGTCCTACATCCGCCTCGCCCTCGAGACGCCCGACCGGCTGGCCTTCGCCGTCATCGACCTGGCCAGCGGCGCCGTCGTCGGCAGCACCAGCTACCACGACATCCTGCCCGACGTGGACCGGGTGGAGATCGGCTGGACCTGGTACGCCAAGCGCTGCCAGCGCACCCACGTCAACACCAGCTGCAAGCTGCTGCTCCTGTCGCACGCCTTCGACACGCTCGGCTGCGCCGTGGTCGGCCTGCGCACCGACAACTTCAACTTCGCGTCCCAGCAGGCCATCGAGCGCCTGGGCGCCAAGAAGGACGGCGTGATCCGCCACCAGCGCCCGCGCCGCGACGGCACCGTGCGCGACACCGTCATGTACAGCATCGTGCGCGGCGAGTGGCCGGAGGTGAAGACGCACCTGCACTACCAGCTGCAGCGCCACGCCCAGGGCTGAAGGACGCGTCATGCTGATCGACTTCTTCTTCACCCTCAAGGACGCGAAGATTCCTGTCACGATCAAGGAATTCCTGACCTTGCTGGAAGCCTTGAAGGAGGACTTGCCCGGCCAGTCGCTGGACCAGTTCTACTACCTCGCGCGCCTGACCTTGGTGAAGGACGAAGCCCATTTCGACAAGTTCGACCGCGCCTTCGCCGCCTACTTCAAGGGCGTGCAGACGGCGTTCGACAGCAACGCCGGCATCCCGCTCGACTGGCTGATGCAGCGCGCCAAGCGCGAGCTGACGCCCGAGCAGATCGCCGAGCTGGAAAAATTCGGCTACGACAAGCTGCTGGACCGCCTGCAGGAATTGCTCAAGGAACAGAAGGAGCGCCACGAAGGCGGCAGCAAGTGGATCGGCACCGGCGGCACCTCGCCCTTCGGCAACGGCGGCACCAATCCGGAAGGCATCCGCATCGGCGGCAAGGGCGGCAACCGCACCGCCGTCAAGGTGTGGGAGCAGCGCGCCTATCGCGACTACGACGACGAGCGCGAACTGGGCACGCGCAACATCAAGGTCGCCCTGCGCCGCCTGCGCCGCTTCGCGCGCCAGGGCCACGAGGAGGAACTGGCGCTGGACGCCACCATCCGCGCCACCGCCGACAATGCCGGCTGGCTCGACATCAAGATGCAGCCCGAGCGCAAGAACCGCATCAAGGTGCTGATGCTGCTCGACGTGGGCGGCACCATGGACGACCACATCGAACGCACCGAGGAATTGTTTTCGGCCGCCAAGTCCGAATTCAAGAACATGGAGTTCTTTTACTTCCACAACTGCGTGTACGACTACCTGTGGAAGAACAACCGCCGCCGCAACGCCGAGCGCTTCCCCACCTGGGACGTACTGCGCAAATACACGCCCGACACGAAACTGATCTTCGTCGGCGACGCGACCATGAGTCCGTATGAAGTGCTACAGCCCGGCGGTTCTGTCGAATACAATAACGCGGAAGCGGGTGCCGAATGGCTGGCCCGCTTCGTCAATACCTTTCCGCACTTCGTGTGGCTCAATCCCGAGCCCGAAGGCGTTTGGCAATACCGCCAGTCGATTTCGGTCATCCGACAAATCATGAACAACCGCATGTTCCCCGTCACCCTCGAAGGGCTGGAACGCGCCATGCGATTGTTATCGAAATAAGGGCCGCCCCACCCCCGCGGCCCCGATAGAAAGGAGCTGCATGCCCGACCTGCTGACCATCCTCACCAACCTGTCCTGGCCGGTGGCGATCACCCTGGCCTGGCTGGCCGGCGAATTCGGCCAACGCCTCACGGGGCTGCCGCGGATTTCGTTCTACGGCCTGGTTGGTTTCCTGCTCGCCAGCTCCCAGCTTGGCGCCCTGCCGCCGCCGGACACGGGTCCCATTCTCGCGCTGGCGGACGTCGCGTTCGGGTTGATCCTGTTCGAGCTGGGCTACCGCATCAACGTGCGCTGGTTCGCCACCAACCCCTGGCTGGCGGTGAGCGGGCTGACGGAGGCGCTCGGCACCTTCGCGGCCGTCTACTTCACCGCCGTGGCGCTTGGCACGACGCAGCTCACGTCGCTGATGCTGGCTTCGCTCGCCATGTCGACCTCGCCCGCGACGGTGGTGCGGATCGTGAACGAGCAGCGCAGCTCGGGACAGGTGACGGAGCGCGTGCTGCACCTGTCGGCCTTCAATTCGCTGCTGGCGGTGTTCGCCTTCAACCTCGTGCTCGGGTTCTGGATCTTCCATACGGCGAACGACCTCACCAGCGCCATCGTGGACACCTTCGTGCGCCTGCTGCTGTCGCTGGTGCTGGGCGCGATCTTCGGCATCGTGGTGCCGGCCATGCTGCGCCAGCTCGGGAACATGGCGCACGACGCCACCGTGCTGTTCGCCATCGCCACCATCCTGCTGGTGTCGATCACCTATACCAGCGGCCTGTCGCCGGTCGCCTCGACCCTGGCCTTCGGGCTGATGGCGCGCCACCGGCGCGTCGCGTTCAGCCAGGCGCAGCGCAATTTCGGCGCGCTGGGCGAGCTGCTCACGGTGCTGCTGTTCGTGTACGCCGCCTCCACGCTCGACTGGCGCAAGGTGGCGGCCGGCGGCGTGCTGGCCCTGGCCGTCGTCGGCGTACGGATGCTGGTCAAGACGCTGGGCGTGACCTTGTTCGCCCGCCTGTCCGGCATCACCTGGCGCAAGGGCGCGCTCACCGGGATCGCGCTCACGCCGGTGTCGGTGTTCGTGGTGCTGCTGCTGGAGCATGCGCGCCAGCGCGGCGTCGTCATGCTCGACGAGCTGCGCGCCATGGCGGCCGTCACCATGCTGCTCGAAGTGTTCGGGCCGATCATCATCCAGCGTGCCCTGATCTGGGCGCGCGAAGCGGAGGAGCAGAACCATGCCGCTTGAACCCTTTGCCCAATCCGAGGCGCTGACTTTCGGCGTCGAACTGGAGCTGCAGCTGGTCAGCCTGTCCGACTTCGACCTGTCGGCGGCCAGCCCGGACCTGCTGCACCTCCTGAACCGCAAGCCCTTCCCCGGCAATGTCACGCCCGAGATCACCGAGAGCATGATCGAAATAAATTCGAGCGTGCACTCGCGCTACGGGCCGCTGCTGGCGCAGCTGCAGGAGATCCGCGACACGCTGGTGGCCGGCGCCGACCGTCTCAACATCGGCATGTGCGGCGGCGGCACCCACCCGTTCCAGCACTGGTCCGAGCGCAAGATCTTCGAGAAGCCGCGCTTCCAGGAACTGTCTTCGCTGTACGGCTACCTGGCCAAGCAGTTCACCGTGTTCGGGCAGCACGTGCACATCGGCTGCACGTCCGGAGACGACGCGCTGTTCCTGCTGCATTCGCTGTCGCGCTACATTCCGCACTTCATCGCCCTGTCGGCGTCCTCGCCCTACGTGCAGGGGCACGACAGCCTGTTCGAATCGGCGCGCCTCAATTCCGTGTTCGCGTTTCCGATGAGCGGGCGGGCGCCCTTCCTCCTGAACTGGCGCGAGTTCAACGAAGTCTTCTTCGCCAAGATGGAGCGCACCGGCATCATCCGCAGCATGAAGGACTTCTACTGGGACATCCGCCCCAAGCCGGAGTACGGCACCATCGAGCTGCGCGTGTGCGACACCCCGCTGACGGTGGAACGCGCCGCCGCGCTGGCGGCCTACCTGCAGGCCCTGTGCCGCCACCTGCTGGAACGGCGCGAAGCGGCGCCGGCCGAGGACGACTACCTGGTCTACAACTACAACCGGTTCCAGGCCTGCCGCTTCGGCCTGGACGGGATGGTCACCCTGCCCAAGACCTACCAGAACGTGCTGCTGCGCGACGACATCCTCGCCACGCTCAAGCAGATGGAGCCGCATGCCGAAGCGCTGGAAAGCACGGACGCCCTGCGCCACCTGCGCCAGGCCGTGCACGGCGGCAGCGACGCCACCTGGCTGCGCGGCCAGTACACCATCGAGGGCAGCCCGGAGGGCATGGTCCACGCCGCCATCCGCCGCTTCCGGGACGGATAAATCGGGGACAGACCCGTTTTTTCCGCGGAAAAAACGGGTCTGTCCCCGATTTATCCGTCCCGGAAGCGGCGGATGGCGGCGTGGACCAT
>DASRUW010000385.1:0-5092 GCA_035655255.1 Telluria sp.
GAAGCCGGCCCAATTCAGGTCGGCGACGGTGTCGTAGACCAGGGCGGCGAACTGGGAGGCATTGGCCACCAGGTCGCGCTCCCCTTCGAGGATGCTGGCGGCCTGCTTGACGAGCAGGTTGTAATCGGGATGCAGGCTGGCGCCGGGCGTGGTGTGCATGGTGCGGTCTCGCTAGGGGCGAAAACCCACCATTCTAGCCGATGAAGGAGTCGAACTGCATGTCGAATTCCTGCAGTGCCTTCTGGGCATTCTGCATCTTGCGGCGGAAGTCCGGGCCGCGCTGCAGGGCCAGGCCCACCGCGAGGATGTCGATCACCACCAGGTGGGCCAGGCGCGCCGAAATCGGCGTGTACGGGTCGGTGTTGAAGATCAGGTCGATCGGGATCAATACGGTGGCCATGTCCGACATGGGCGTGCCCGAGGGCGCGATCACGATCACGTCGGCGCCGCCGCGGCGCGCCAGCTTCACGGAGCGCACCAGGGTCGGGTTGTTGCCGCGCTGGGAGATGGCGACCACGGCGTCGCCTTCGCGCAGCAGCGCCGCGGCGATGGAGTGGATGGCCGGGTCGGCGTAGGCCACGGTGGGCACGCCGGAGCGGAAGAACTTGTGCTGGGCATCGGCGGCGACGATGCCGGAGGTGCCCTGGCCGTAGAACTCGATCTTGTTGGCGCGCGCGAGGATGTCGAGGGCGCGCTGGATCGGTTCGGCCTTGAGGTTGTTGCGCAAGTCGAGCAGGGTGTTGATCGAGCGGCTGCAGATCTTGCTGATCAGGTCCGCGGCCAGGTCGTCCTGGGCCGGCTGGTCGGTCGCGCCGGGCAGGGCCAGGGCCAGGCCCTGGGCCAGCTTGAGCTTGAACTCGTGCCAGCCTTCGTAGCCCAGGGTGCGGCAAAAGCGCACCACCGTGGGCTCGGATACCTGGGCGCTCTTGGCCAGGGCCGTGATGTTCTGGCGCACCACGGCGCCCGGCGCGTCAAGCACGGCCAGCGCGACCTTCTTCTCCGACTTGGAGAGCGAGTCGAGCTGGGTGCGGATCGAATCGAGCAGCATTGCGCGCTTAGTCTTCCGGCAGCGCTTCTTCGCGCCACTGGAGGCCGTCGCGGCCGATCAGGGCGGACGCCGCGGCCGGGCCCCAGGTGCCGGAGGTGTAGGGGATCGGCTGGTTGTCGTCCTGTTCCCAGTTCTGCAGGATCGGCTCGACCCATTCCCACGCGGCTTCCAGCTCGTCGCCGCGCATGAACAGGGTGAGCTGCCCGCGCAGCACGTCCAGCAGCAGGCGCTCGTAGGCGTCCATGCGCGGGGTCTTGAACTGCTCGTTGAAGTCCAGTTCCAGCTCGGCGGGCTTGAGGCGCATGCCGTCGCCGGGGGTCTTGGCCATCAGGTTCATCTTCAGGCCTTCGTCCGGCTGCAGGCGGATCACGAGGCTGTTCGGCTGGAAGCTGTTGGTCGGCTGGTGGAAGATGGAATGCGGGATCGGCTTGAAGCGCACCACGATCTCGGCCAGGCGGTCGGCCATGCGCTTGCCGGTGCGCAGGTAGAACGGCACGCCGGCCCAGCGCCACGTGTCGATCTCGGCCTTCATGGCGACGAAGGTCTCGGTGCGGGACTGCTCGGGCGCATCCGGTTCGTCGCGGTAGCTCGGGACGGCTACGCCGTCCACGTGGCCGGCGCGGTACTGGCCGCGCACGATGTTCTGGGCCAGGGTGGTCGGGGTGAAGCGTTTCAGCGAGCGCAGGACCTGGAGCTTGGAATCGCGCACGGCGTCCGGCGCGATCGAGGTGGGCGGCTCCATGGCGACGATACACAGCAGCTGCAGCAGGTGGTTCTGCAGCATGTCGCGCAGCGCGCCCGAAGTGTCGTAGTAGCCCATGCGGTTGCCCACGCCGATCTTCTCGGCGATGGTGATCTGCACGTCGGAGATCCATTCGCGCCGCCACAGCGGCTCGAACAGGATGTTCCCGAAGCGCAGGGCCAGCAGGTTCTGCACCGTTTCCTTGCCGAGGTAGTGGTCGATCCGGTAGATCTGCGATTCGCTGAACACCTTGCCCACTTCGCGGTTGATCTGGCGCGCGGAGGCGAGGTCGCGGCCGAGCGGCTTTTCCAGCACCACGCGCGACTGCGGGGTGGCCAGGCCGACCTGGGCCAGGTTGTCGCAGATCTGGGCGAACAGGTGGGGCGGGGTGGCCAGGTAGTAGACCAGGGTCACGGCCGGGTCCATGCGCAGGGTGCCGGCCAGGACCTGGTAGCTGGCCACGTCGCTCGCGTTGACCGAGACGTAGACCACGCGGTGCAGGAATTTTTCCCAGGACTGCTGGTCGAATTTCTTGATGTGGGGGCGCGAATTGGCTTCGACGTTGCGGATGAATTCATCCTGCGACCAGTCGTTGCGGCCGACGCAGATCACACGGGCGGAAGGGGGCAGGTCTTTGGCGACGTCGCGCGCGTACATCGCGGGGAGCAGCTTGCGCATCGACAGATCGCCGCTGCCGCCGAACAGAACCAGGTCGAAATCTTGAAGGGCCATAGTGCTTGGGAAGTGTGTTCGAGAGGGTAATGAAAATTTACTACAGAATTCCGGCTGAATCAAGAAATTTTACTACGGAGTGCAACAAATTATTACAAAAAGGAAAATGTTGTGTTGCCGATTGCGCTAAGCTCTGCGCACTGCGAGGTCATTGGAACGCTCGCGGCAATCTTGAAAGGACAACGATGAAATTTTCCCCTCTGCTGCTTCTGTTGCTGGCCAATGCCGCCGGCGCCACCGGCCTGGATGACATGAAGAGCGCGCTGGCCGGCCTGCAAGGCCAGGGCGTCCTGCGCGGCACCTACGAGGTGCACCAGACCAGCACCGACCTCGAATCGAAAAAAGGGCCGGAGTCGACGGCCGCGGCGGCCCAGGTCAGCGACGACGGCAGCGCGCTCGACATCCGCTGGGACCGTGGCCTGCTTAAGCGCGCGGCGGACGATGCGGCGCGCGCCAAGCCCGATAACAAGCTGCAGATGCTGATCGGGCAGACCTCGGCCACGCGCCTGGCGTCGACGGTCAATTATGCCCCCAAGCTGCTCGATATGCTCGCGCACGCGCAGCTGCGCAGCGAGAAGACCGATACCTACCAGGGCAAGCCGGCCCGCCTGCTGGAGCTGGCCGTGAAGCCGCCGGTGGAAGAAAACGGCAAGGTGTCGATCAAGGAGAACTCGCATATCGCTCAAGTGTGGATCGGCGCCGATGGCTTGCCGCTGGCGGCCACGGTCGCGCACAAGGTGCGGGCATCGTTCATGGTGTTCATCTCGTACGAGGAGAGCAGCAAGGAGGACATGGTGTTTTCGGTGGCGAATAACCGGCTGGTGCTGGTCAAGCGCGAGGAGCAGGGGATGCGCAAGGGGGCGGGGTCCGACGCGACCTACCGCAATCTGTACACCTTCACCCCGCGCACCTGATCCACGTCATCCCGGCGACGCGGGGATGACGGCGGTCATGTGCGGTACAGCGGCTCCTCGCGGCCGGCCGTGTCGAGGCGCAGGGCGATGACCTTGCCGGTCAGCGGGAAGGCCGCCTTCTCCTCGTCCGAACGGCCGTGGCTGGCGCTGGTGACATACAGCGTATGCAAGCCGGGTCCGCCGAAGCAGACCGCCGTCGGGCATTTCACCGGCAGCGCGATCTCGCGCAGCAGCTTGCCGTCCGGCGCGAAGCGCAGCACGCGGCCGCCTTCGTACATCGCCACCCAATAGCAGCCTTCACGGTCCATGGTGGCGCCATCCGGACGCCCGCCGTAGTCAGCCGCCTTCTTGTCGGTGTTGAACTGCTGGAAGGTGCGCTGGTTCGACGGCGTGCCCGTGGCCAGGTCGTAGTCGTACACGTCGATGCGGTGGGCCGTCGTATCCGCGTGATACATGCGCTTGCCGTCCGGGCTGAAGGCCAGGCCGTTGGAATTGGTCATGCCGCCCGACCAGGCGCGGCGCAGCGCGCCTTTTTCGAGCACGAACATCTCCGCCGCGGGCTTGTCGCGCGGCTCGTACATGGTGCCGACCCAGAACCGGCCCGCCGGATCCACCCGCCCGTCATTGAAGCGGTAGATGGACTTGTCGTAGGGCGCGTCCGTCAGCGGCGTGAGCTTGCCGTTCGCCGTGTTCAGGTGGGCAAACCCGGTGCGCAGCGACAGCACCAGGCCGTTGTCCTCGTCCAGCGCGATGGCGGAGGGCTCGCTCGGCATCGCCCAGCGCGAGTATTTACCGCTGGCCGGATGCAGGCGGTGCACCGACTTGCCGTCGATGTCTACCCAGTACAGCGCCGATTCGACGGCATGCCAGACCGGGCTCTCGCCGACCTGCATCGCCTCATCGTGGACCGCTTCGAATTTGCTGTGGCTCTTGATGATTCCGTCGAGTTTCATACGGCCGCCTTCGCACGCGCAATCAGACCATTGGTGGAACTGTCATGGTGCGCCGGTTGCGGCGCGCCTGCAAGCTCCGCTTCGATCGCCTTGGCCAGTACCTTGCCCAATTCGACGCCCCACTGGTCGAAGCTGTTCACATTCCACAACACTCCCTGCACGAAGGTCTTGTGCTCGTACAGCGCGACCAGCGCGCCGAGCGCGTGCGGGGTCAGGTATTCGACCAGGATGGTGTTGCTCGGGATGTTGCCGGGGAAGGTCTTGTGCGGGACCAGGCGCTCGACCTCGGCGTCCGGCAGGCCCTGCGCGCGCAGGTCGGCGCGCACCTCGGCGCCGGTCTTCCCGCGCATGAAGGCTTCGGACTGGGCGAAGCAGTTGGCCAGCAGCGCGGTGTGATGGTTCTGGTAGTCGTGGGCGGGACGCAGGGCGGCGATGAAATCGATCGGCGTCACGTCCGTGCCCTGGTGCAGCAGCTGGAAGTAGGCATGCTGGCCATTGGTGCCGCAGTCGCCCCAGATCACGGGGCAGGTGGGCGTGTCGACCGCTTCGCCGTCGCGGGTGACGCGCTTGCCGTTGCTTTCCATGTCGAGCTGCTGGAGGTAGGCGGGGAAGCGGTTCAGGTCCTGGTGGTAGGGCGCGATCGAGACCGAGGCGCAGCCGAGGAACTGGCGGTTCCAGAAGCCGATCAGGGCCAGCAGGGCCG
>DASRUW010000386.1:0-5784 GCA_035655255.1 Telluria sp.
CACAACGCCGCGCATGCCCCGCCCCGAAATCGTGCGGCCCGATTCAGTCGGCCGCGACCGCCGCCGGGGCCGGCACGCGCCGCGTGGCGCGCCGGCGCACCCACCAGATCGTCGGCCCCGTCACGGCCAGGGTCAGCAGGCCGAATGCGGCGAGCGCCAGCACGGCCTGGCCGGGCAGGCCGAACATCATGCCCGTGTGCAATTCGCGGTTCCACTGCTTGGCGGCCCTGAAGCCGGTGGTCGCGCGGCGCAGGTCGGCAAGCTGCAGCAGGGCGCCCGTGCTGCGGTCGAGATAGACATTGGTGCGCCCGGCCGGGGTGTGGTCCTCGGGATACTTGAACACAATGCGGGCCGGATCGGTGGCCTTGCCCTGCAGGTCGAGCACGGTGGGACGGGCCTGGGGCACCAGGGCCCGGGCCCGCGCGAGCAAGGCATCGGCGCCGAGCGCCGGGCCGCCGGCGCCCGCCAGGGTTGGCGGAGGGGTCACGGCGCCATCGAACAAGGCGCGGGTCGCGCCCTCCCAATGCAGGCTGACCCCGGTCACCGCCAGCGCGGTCAGGAACAGCCAGCTCGCGATGGCGCAGGCCTGGTGCAGTTCGAAGCGGAACACGGGGCCGGAAGTCCCGGCCCGCACCCGCACGATCTTGCGGCGCCACCAGAGCACCAGCCCCGACAGGTTCAGCACCAGCAGCCCCACCGCGCTCCAGCCGACCAGCGCCCGGCCGGCCGGGCCGAGCAGCAGCTGGGTGTGCAGCCGGTGCACGGTGCGCATGGCATCGTGCAGGTCGGCGTCGGTGCCGAGCAGGCGGCCGTCATGCGGGTCGACGAACAAGGTCAGCGTGCCGTCCTGGGCGACCAGCGCTTCGCCCGCTTCCTGCGGCAAGGTCCAGCGCTTGACGGCCAGGCCGGGCCGGTCCGCGCGCAGGCGCGCCTCGATGACGTCCAGCGGCAGCACCGGCCCGTCGGCGGCAACGGTCATGAGGGAACGATTGAGCTGGCGATCGAGCTCGTCCTGGAATGCGAGCAGCGCGCCGGTCGCCGCGATCAGGGCGAGCAGCACGGCGAGGACGAGCCCACACCAGCGATGGAGGGACAGCAAAGCGGGACGAAGTGACATGGCGGGCTCCGTGGTGAACGATCCGGCAAGGACATCACGGAGCGGCCGGCCTGGTCAACCTGCCAAGGCGGCCGATTTGTTATCGGTGTGTATCGCTCTGTAGCGCGGAAACATGGCTCCAGCGGCGCATGTACGCCCACGTATCGTCATGTAACGCCCGGTATCCGGCGAAAAATAACTATAAAAACCGGGGTCAGACCCCGGTTTTCTGGCAACGTCCCGTTCAGACGCGGGAGCCGACCCAGTCGGTGACGCCGGCCAGGGCCTCGCCGAGCTTGCTCGGGTCGGTGCCGCCGGCTTGCGCCATGTCGGGACGGCCGCCGCCCTTGCCGCCCACCTGCTGGGCGACGAAGTTCACCAGTTCGCCCGCCTTGACCTTGGCCGTGGTGTCGGCCGTCACGCCCGCGATCAGGCTGACCTTGCCGTCGTTGACGCTGGCCAGCACGATGGCGGCGGTCTTGAGCTTGTCCTTGAGCTTGTCCATCGTCTCGCGCAGGCCGGCCACGTCCGCGCCTTCCAGCGTCGCGGCCAGCACCTTGATGCCCTTGATGTCGACGGCCTTGGTCACCAGCTCGTCGCCCTGGCCCGCGGCCAGCTTGGACTTGAGCGCGGCCACTTCCTTTTCCAGCGCCTTGACGTGGTCCTGCAACTGCACGATGCGGCCGGTCAGTTCGTCCGGATTGGTCTTGAGCGCATTGGCCGCTTCCTGCAGGCGGCGGTTGAGCGACTGCACCAGGGCCAGCGCGCCCTCGCCCGTCACCGCTTCCACGCGGCGCACACCGGCGGCCACGCCGCCTTCGCCCACGATCTTGAACAGGCCGATGTCGCCGGTGCGGCCCACGTGGGTGCCGCCGCACAGCTCGCGCGAGGAGCCGATGTCCAGCACCCGCACCTCGTCGCCGTACTTCTCGCCGAACAGCGCCATCGCACCGCCCTTGACCGCGTCGTCGAAGGACATCACCTGCGCGCAGGTGGCGTGGTTCTCGAGGATTTCCTTGTTGACGATGGCTTCGACCTGGGCGATCTGCTCCGCCGTCAGCGGAGCGTTGTGGCTGAAGTCGAAGCGGGTCTTGTCGGCGTCGACCAGCGAGCCTTTTTGCGCCACGTGGCCGCCCAGCACTTCGCGCAGGGCCTTGTGCATCAGGTGGGTGGCGGAGTGGTTGCGCATGGTGCGGGCGCGCACGGCCGGATCGACCTGGGCCTGCACGGCGTCGCCGACTTTCAGCGAACCTTTCTTCACCGAGCCGTGGTGGCCGAACACGTCGGCCTGGATCTTGAGCGTGTCCTCGACTTCGAAGGCGGCGCCGGCGGCACGCAGCTCGCCCTGGTCGCCCACCTGGCCGCCGGATTCGGCATAGAACGGCGTGGCGTTCAGCACCACGATGCCCTGCTGCCCTTCGGCCAGCGCGTCGACCGCCACGCCGTTGGCGTACAGGGCGACCACCTTGGCGTCCTGCGCCAGGTGCTCGTAGCCGACGAAGCGGGTCTTCTCGCCCGAGTACTCCACGTTGGCGGCCATCTTGAACTTGCCGGCGGCGCGGGCGGCCTTCTTCTGCTGCTCCATGGCGGCGTCGAAGCCGGCTTCGTCCAGCGTCACGCCGCGCTCGCGGCAGATGTCGGCCGTCAGGTCGCGCGGGAAGCCGTAGGTGTCGTACAGCGTGAAGGCGGTGGCGCCATCGAGTTCCTTCGGATTCTTCGCCAGCTGCGCTTCGAGGATCTTCATGCCGTTTTCGAGCGTCTCGCCAAAGCGCTCCTCCTCCGCCTTCAGGACCTGGGCCACGCGCTCCTTGGCCTCGTGCAGTTCCGGATAGGCGGCGCCCATTTCCTGGTCCAGGTCCTCGACCAGCTTGTAGAAGAAGGCCTTGGACTGGCCCAGCATGTGGCCATGGCGCAGGGCGCGGCGGATGATGCGGCGCAGGACGTAGCCGTGGCCTTCCGAGCTCGGGATCACGCCGTCGACGATCAGGAAGGCGGCGGCGCGGATGTGGTCCGCGATCACGCGCAGCGATTTGCTTTCGAGGTCGGTGGCGCCGGTCTCGCGCGCGGCGGCGCGGATCAGGTTCTGGAACAGGTCGATCTCGTAGTTCGAGTGCACGTGCTGCAGCACGGCGGCCAGGCGCTCCAGGCCCATGCCGGTGTCGACGCAGGGCTTGGGCAGGCGGGTCATGTTGCCGGCTTCATCGCGGTTGAACTGCATGAACACGAGGTTCCAGATCTCGATGAAGCGGTCGCCGTCTTCCTCGGGCGAGCCCGGGGGGCCGCCCCAGATCTCGGCGCCGTGGTCGTAGAAGATCTCGGTGCAGGGGCCGCAGGGGCCGGTGTCGGCCATCTGCCAGAAGTTGTCCGACGCGTAGCGCGCGCCCTTGTTGTCGCCGATGCGGATGATGCGCTCGCGCGGCACGCCGATCTCGTTGGCCCAGATGTCGTAGGCTTCGTCGTCTTCCTGGTAGACGGTGACGGTCAACTTGTCGGCCGGCAGCTGGTAGACCTTGGTCAGCAGCTCCCAGGCGAAGGCGATCGCGTCCCTCTTGAAGTAATCGCCGAAGCTGAAATTGCCCAGCATTTCGAAGAAGGTGTGGTGGCGCGCCGTGTAGCCGACGTTTTCCAGGTCGTTGTGCTTGCCGCCCGCGCGCACGCAGCGCTGCACCGAGGTGGCGCGCTTGTACGGGCGCGTATCCAGGCCCAGGAACACATCCTTGAACTGCACCATGCCGGAGTTGGTCAGCAGCATGGTCGGGTCGTTGCCCGGCACCAGTGGGCTGGATCGGACGATCGTATGACCCTTCGATTCGAAGAATTTCAGGAACTTTTCACGAATTTCAGCAGATTTCATGTCGTTTGGGCGAGAGAAGGCAGCATGCTCTAAAAGAACGATTATAGCCGATCCTCAGTCGGCAAAGTCCGCCCCGATCAGGTCGATGCGGTCGGTGCAAAACGCATCCACGCCCCAGCCGAGCAGCACGCGGGCGCGTTCCGGGTCGTTGACGGTATAGCAAAAGAGGCCATAGCCGGCCTGCTTGACCGCCGCCGCCAGCGCCGGGGTCAGGTACAGGTGGTTGCAGTGGATGGCGCTCACGTCCTGCGCGCGGGCCTGGTCCAGCCAGTCCGGCGGAATGTGGTCGAACAGGCGGCCGCGCGGAATCCACGGCACCGCGGCGCGGGCGCCGTCGAGGGCGGCCGGTTCGAAGGACGAGAATTCGGGCAGCAACGGATCGCCTGGGCGGAAGTGGCGTGCGGTGACCTCGGCCACGACGCGGCCGGTGTCGAGCTCGAAGCCGGGGGCGGGCTTGATTTCGACGTTCATCCAGATGCCGTGCTCGCGGCAGAAATGCAGCACTGCCTCGTAGCTGGGCACGGTCACGTCCGCGTAGGCCGCGCCGAACCAGCTGCCCGCGTCCAGCTGTTGCAGCTCGGCGGCATCGTAATCGAACACATTGCCCGTGCCATTGACCGTGCGGCCGAGATGCGGGTCGTGCATGACCACCGGGGTACTGTCGCGCGCCAGCATCACGTCGAACTCGGCCGCGCGATAACCATGCTCGAACCCCCGGCGAAAGCCGGCGAGGGTGTTCTCGGGAGCGAGCTTGCCGCCGCCGCGATGAGCCAACACCTTGGGATACGGCCACATAGAATTCCCCTCAGAAAATCAATGCCAACATCATATCGAAGCGCCGCTTGCAGAGGTGTCCTTTCGGGCCTAGTCTGACCATTCGTTCACATGGGGGACCCGAAAATGAAAAGCATAGCCGCTGCGCTCACTGCCCTGGCCGCATGCTGGACCTTGTCCGCGCAGGCCGATGACTTCACCGTCGGCGCGAGCGCCAACAGCTCGTCGGGAGGCACTCCCGTCGCCACCATCAGCCTGGGGGCCGGGCAGCTGTTTTCGGTCTGGGCCTCGGCCACGGACCTGTGGTCGGCGGGCGCCCTGCCCCGCTGGTCCAACGCGGACGGCCTGATCGGCGACCTGTACGCCACCGGAGCGGACGAATCGGGCGAACCGATCGGCACCCAGATCGGCGCCAACTTCGGCACCTGGACCGCGAACGGCTTCAGCGCCCCTTATGGTTCGCTGGTCGGCGAAATCAACGGCAACTGGCTCCTGCTCGGCACCAGCTTCAACGGCGCCGCCCCGGCCAGCGGCACGCTCAACCTGTACTACTGGGACGAGAACTACGGCGACAATACCGAATCGATTCTCGTGCACGTCAACGCGGTGCCGGAACCGGGAACCTGGGCGATGCTCGGGGTCGGCCTGTCCCTGTTCGCCTGGCGCCGCCGCAAAGCCGGGGTCTGCCCCCGGTCTTAACGGAGCACCCAGACGAGGGCCGCCGCATTGCCCACCACGGTGGCCCACGACTTGACCTGAAACTCCGCCTTGGCGCTCTTATGCCGCAGCCAGCGCTGCGCCAGCAGAGCGCCCGGCCATCCTCCCGCCAGCCCCGCCAGGAGCAGGGTCCGTTCCCGCGTGCGCGGCAGTCCACGCCGAGCCGCTCGCTTGTCCACCGCGTACAGGATAAAACACACGGCGCTGAGCCCGCCATACACGGCCCAGTACGCGGCCGGCGCGTGCCGCCACCACCCCCATCCCACCAACAGCGCAATCGCCAGATACGGCATCCATGATTCCTTTCCAATGCGCCTCAGCCTACCCGATTTCCCCGCCAGCG
>DASRUW010000387.1:0-6175 GCA_035655255.1 Telluria sp.
CTCGTCGCGCCAGAACGAGAGCGACAGGTACTTGCCCGGCACGGCGAGGCTTTCGAAACGCTCCACCGAAATGAAGCCGTCGATCGCTTCGAGTTGGGCGCGCAGCGCGGCCGCGGTGGCGAAGTAGGCCTCCTTGCCGGCGTCCGTCGGCGTCACCTCGAAGATCACGGCGATCATGCCGGCTCCTTCAGGAAGGCGGCCTGCACCACTTCCGTGAATGTGCGCTCCTCGCGCACGATGAAGCGGCGTTCCTGGGCCAGTGCGAAATTGGCCTGCCCTTCCGGATCGGCCTTGAGGCGGGCGCGATAGCGCTCGTACGCGGCCAGGCTGTCGAACGCGATCAGGCCCCAGGCCTCGACGTTGCTGCCCTCGTGCGGGAGAAAGTAGCCGAGCAAATGGCCGCCGCAACGGGGAATGATGCGTCCCCAGTTCTCGGCGTACTCCTTGAACGCGGCGCGCTGGAAGGGGTCGATTTCGTAGCGGATGAAACAAGTGATCATGGGGCACTCCAGAGGCTGTCGATGACAGTACTGTAGTGCCCCATGGGCGGGAATGCTTCGGCGCGGGCCGAAGCACAGGAGGATCAGCCGATGAACTTGCGCGCGTTGCGGAACATGCGCATCCAGGGGCTCTCCTCGCCCCAGCCGTCCGGGTGCCAGGAGTTCACCACGGAGCGGAACACGCGCTCGGCGTGCGGCATCATCACCGTGAAGCGGCCGTCGGCCGTGGTGACCGCGGTCAGGCCGCCGGGCGAGCCGTTCGGGTTGAACGGATAGGTCTCGGTGGCCTGGCCACGGTTGTCCACGAAGCGCATGGCCTTGAGCACGGTCGCTTCGTCGCCGGTCAGCGAGAAGTCCGCATAGCCTTCGCCGTGCGCGATCGCGATCGGCGCCATGGTGCCGGCCATGCCGCTGAAGAAGATCGACGGCGAGTCCAGCACTTCCACCATGCCGAAGCGCGATTCGAACTGCTCCGACTTGTTGCGGGTGAACTTGGGCCACGCCTGCGCGCCGGGGATGATGGATTTCAGGTTGCTCATCATCTGGCAGCCGTTGCACACGCCCAGGCCGAAGGTGTCGCCGCGCGCGAAGAACTGCGCAAACTGGTCGGCCAGGTCCTGGTGGAACAGGATGGTCTTGGCCCAGCCCTCACCCGCCCCCAGCACGTCGCCATACGAGAAGCCGCCCACGGCGATCAGGCCCTGGAAGTCGGCCAGCTTGGCGCGGCCGGCAATCAGGTCGCTCATGTGGACGTCCACGGCGGAAAAGCCGGATTTGTCCATCACCCACGCGGTCTCGACGTGCGAATTGACGCCCTGCTCGCGCAGGATGGCCACGCGCGGGCGCTTGCCGGTGGCGATGTAGGGCGCGGCGATATCCTCGGCCGGGTCGAAGCCCAGCTTGGGGGTGATGCCCGGATCCTCCTCGTCCAGCAGGCGGTCGTATTCCATGTCCGCGCAGGCCGGATTGTCGCGCAGGCGGGCGATGCGCCAGCTGGTTTCGCTCCACAGGCGGTGCAGCGCGCTGCGGCGCTCGCTGTAGATGATCTTCGCGTCGCGCGTGAATTCGATCACGCCGCGGTCGTTCGGCTTGCCGATGATGTGGCTGCAGGCGCCCAGGTCGTGCGTGCGCAGCACGTCCATGACCGCGCCGCGGTCCCCGGTGCGGACCTGGATCACGGCGCCCAGCTCCTCGCTGAACAGGGCGCGCAGGGTCAGGTCGTTGCGGCGCTCGGCCACCTGGCCGGCCCAGTTCTTGGCGTCGCCCCAGTCGGCGGCGTGCTCCGCATCGCTGGCCAGGATGTCCAGGTTGACGGTGACGCCGGTGCGGCCGGCGAAGGCCATCTCGCACAAGGTGGCGAACAGGCCGCCGTCGGAGCGGTCGTGGTAGGCCAGGATCTTGCCGTTCAACTGCTGGATCGCGCCGAAGAAGGCCTTGAGGTCGATGGCGCTGTCCACGTCGGGAACCGCGTCGCCGAGCTGCTCGGTGACCTGCGCGAGCGCCGAGGCGCCGAGGCGGTTCTTGCCGCGTCCGAGGTCGATGAGAATCAGGTTGGTGTCGCCGCAATCGGTGCGCAGCTGCGGGGTGAGCACGCGGCGCACGTCAGGCACCGGCGCGAACGCCGAGACGATCAGGGACACCGGCGAAATCACGGTCTTGGCCTGGTCCGCATCGGTCCAGGTGGTGCGCATCGACAGCGAGTCCTTGCCGACTGGGATGGAAAGGCCCAGGTCCGGGCACAGCTCCATGCCGACCGCCTTGACGGTATCGAACAGCGCGGCGTCCTGGCCCGGCTGGCCGCAGGCGGCCATCCAGTTGGCCGACAGCTTGATGTCGGAGATGTCTGCGATCGGCGCGGCGGCGATGTTGGTCACCGCTTCGCCCACGGCCATGCGGCCCGAGGCGGCGGCGTCGATCACGGCCAGCGGCGTGCGCTCGCCCATCGCCATCGCCTCGCCCACGTAGCCGTCGTAGCTCATGGCGGTGACGGCGCAGTCGGCCACCGGCACCTGCCACGGGCCGACCATCTGGTCGCGCACGGTCAGCGCGCCCACGCTGCGGTCGCCGATCGTGATGAGGAAGGACTTGTCCGCCACGGTCGGCAGCAGCAGCACGCGCTTGGCCACCTCGGCCAGTTCCAGGCCGGTAAGATCGACCGGCGGGAACGTATGCTGGACGTGATGCACGTCGCGCAGCATCTTGGGCGGCTTGCCGAGCAGGACGTCCATCGGCATGTCGACCGGCGCGTTGTTCATGACCGGGTCGATCACCTTGAGCTGGCGCTCCTCGGTGGCCACGCCGACCACGGCGAACGGGCAGCGCTCGCGCTCGCACAAGGCCTGGAACACGGGCAGGTCGTCCGGGGAGATCGCGAGCACATAGCGCTCCTGCGATTCGTTGGACCAGATCTCTTTCGGCGCCAGGCCCGATTCCTCGAGCGGCACCTTGCGCAGGTCGAACACGGCGCCGCGCTTGGCGTCGTTGGTGATCTCGGGGAAGGCGTTGGACAAGCCGCCCGCGCCCACGTCGTGGATCGAGATGATGGGGTTGGCCTGGCCGCGCGCCCAGCAGCCGTTGATCACTTCCTGGGCGCGGCGTTCCATCTCCGCGTTGCCGCGCTGGACGGAGTCGAAGTCCAGGTCGGCCGTGTTGGTGCCGGTCGCCATCGACGAGGCGGCGCCGCCGCCCATGCCGATGCGCATGCCGGGGCCGCCCAGCTGGATCAGCAGCGAGCCGACCGGGATGTCGTTCTTGTGGGTGTGCTGGTCGGCGATGTTGCCGATACCGCCCGCGATCATGATCGGCTTGTGGTAGCCGAACACGGTGTCGGTGGCGCCGGCGCTCAAGCGGCCCACGTTCTGCTCGTAGGTGCGGAAGTAGCCGGTCAGCACCGGGCGCCCGAACTCGTTCGAGAACGCGGCGCCGCCGATCGGGCCTTCGATCATGATCTGCAGGGCCGAGGCGATGCGGTCCGGCTTGCCGTACGGGGCGGCCGGCGCGCGCTGCGCGAACGGCGCGGTGACGGCTCCCGCATGCTCCCACGGGCGCTGGGCGTCGGGCAGGAGCAGGTTGGAGACCGTGAACCCGGTCAGGCCGGCCTTCGGCTTGGCGCCGCGGCCGGTCGCGCCCTCGTCTCGAATCTCGCCGCCGGCGCCGGTGGAGGCGCCCGGATACGGAGAGATCGCGGTCGGGTGGTTGTGGGTCTCCACCTTCATCAGGGTGTGGGTCAGCTCCTGCTCGCCGCGGTATTCCTGGCCCTCGCGCGGGTAGTAGCGGGTGACCACGGCGCCCTCGATGATCGAGGAATTGTCGGAATACGCGACGATCGTGCCCCTGGGCTGGCGCTGGTGGGTATTCTTGATCATCTGGAACAGCGACTTGTCCTGGCGGACGCCGTCGATGATCCAGTCGGCGTTGAAGATCTTGTGGCGGCAATGCTCGCTGTTCGCCTGCGCGAACATCATGAGCTCCACGTCGGTGGGATTGCGCTGGGCCTTGGTGAAGGCTTCCAGCAGGTAGACGATTTCGTCTTCCGACATGGCCAGGCCCAGTTCCACGTTGGCGCGCTCCAGCGCGGCGCGGCCGGCGCCCATCACGTCGATGCTTTCCAGCGGACGCGCTTCCAGCTCCTGGAACAGGTTGGCCGCGTCGTCGGCGTGGCGCAGCACCGATTCCGTCATGCGGTCGTGCAGCAGCGCGGCCACGGCCTGGGCCTGGGCTGCGTCCAGCTTCTTGGCCCCGCCGATGCCGAGGAAACCGGCCTTCAGCGCCACGCGGTAGGCGACCCCGCGCTCGATGCGGTGGATATGCTCCATGCCGCAGTTGTGCGCGATGTCGGTCGCCTTCGACGCCCACGGCGAGATCGTGCCCAGGCGCGGGATGACGAAGAATTCCTCGACATGCTCGGCGCTGTCCGTCACCGCCGGCTCGCCGTAGGTCAGCATGGCTGACAGGCGGGAGGTATCGTCGGTGGAAAGCGGAGCGGAGGAATCGATGAAGTGGTAGTAGCGGGCGGTGACGTTGGCGATTGCGGGCGCAACGTGCTGCAGTTGGGTCAGGAGGCGTTGCTGTCGGAAGGCAGACAGGGCGTTGGAGCCCGGCAGGATCAACATGGTTAAGAGCTGGTTGGGCAGCTTGTGGCCGCGGGGGTTAACGATGTGAGACTGCTATTATACCGCGTTGCAGCATCCGCAGGCGCCCTTCCCGCGGTTGCCCCCGGGGGAGACATGCCGTATCGTACCGGGATCAAGAGTTCCTGGAACCAGCCGATATCCAGGCAGAGAGAGACAAGAAGGCCGACCGATGCAAGAGAACAGTAAGCTGTCCGTTTTGGTGATCGATCCCAACCCGGGCCTGCGCGGCAGCCTCCAGAACATGCTGAACCAGGCGAACATCACCAAGATCGAGTTCGCGGTCAGCTCCGGCACCGCCATCAAGCAGCTCGCCAAGAAGTCCTACGACATCATCCTGTGCGAATACGACCTGGGTGGATCGGAGGATGGCCAGGACGGCCAGCAGCTGCTGGAGGACCTGCGCCACCACCGCCTGATCGGGATGTGGACCATTTTCATCATGATCACGTCCGAGGCCGTCTACAGCAAGGTCGTCTCCGCCGCCGAGCTGACGCCCACGGACTACATCCTCAAGCCGTTCACGGTCGATGTCCTGAGCCAGCGCATCGCGCGCGCCATCGAGCGCCGCACGGCCTTTCTGCCCACCTACCAGCTGATCGGCCAGGGCAACATGCGCGCGGCGATCCGTTCCTGCGTCCAGTCCGAGCGCACCCACCCGCGCTACGCGGCCGAATTCGCGCGCCTGCGCGCCGAACTGTACTTGAACATCGGCGAGCTGGCCGAGGCCGAGGCGATCTACACCTCCATCCTCGATATCAAGCCGGTCGGCTGGGCCATGCTGGGCCATGCGCGCACCCTGTTCATGCAGGAGCGTTATGAGGAAGCCAAGGAAACGCTGACCAAGATCGTGGTCGACAATCCGCGTTTCATGGCCGCCTACGACCTGCTGGCCCGGACGCACGAAGCGCTGGGACACGCGGAAGCCGCCAAGAAGGTGCTGGAGGATGCGGTGGCCGTCTCCCCGCACGTGATCCGCCGCCTGCGCAACCTGGGCGCCGTCGCGCTGGAGGCGCAGGACCTGGGCGCCGCCGAAAGAGCCTACAAGCAGGTGGTCGCCAAGGCCAAGTATTCCGAGTTCCGCGATCCCGAGGACCACGTCAACCTGACCCGCACGCTGGTGCGCAAGGGCGACACCGCGGGCGCCAGCGGCGTGATCCGCGACCTCGAAAAATCCCTGCGCGGGAACCCGAACCTGGATGCCTGCAAGGCCGTCTCGAACGCCCTGCTGTTCGAAGCTGCGGGCAACGCCGAGGCGGCCGTGAACGAACTCAATGTGGCCGTTTCGGCGCTCAAGACCAGCAACGGCCTGTCGGCCGGCTTCAAGGTCGGCCTGGCCAAGTCCTGCCTCGACCATCGGCTGGACGATGCGGCCTCGCAGGTGATGCTCGATGCGCTCGCCGACGACAACGTCACGATGGCCCAGGCCATGAGCGTGTTCGTGAAGGCGGGCCGTCCGGAACTTGCCGACGTCATGACCACGGCCCTCAAGCGCCATGTGGCGGAGCTGCTCAGCGTCGCGTCGGAAAAGAGCCGCATGAACGA
>DASRUW010000388.1:0-8255 GCA_035655255.1 Telluria sp.
GGAACATCGGTACGCCGTGGATGTGCAACTGGTGCACCGCGTCGTGCCCGCGGCATGGCCGGCGCCCCTGCCGGACGCCCCGGCCTGGGTGCGCGGCACGTTGAATCTCGGCGGCGACACCGTCTTCCTGATCGATCTGGCGGTGCGGCTGGGCGCTGCGGCGCGTCCACTTGCGCCGTCCCAGCACGTGCTGGTGCTGCGCATCGACGACCTGCTGATTGGACTGCTGGCCGACGAACTGGGCGAGGTGCGGGAAGCCGATGCCGGGATCGACGCCGGCATGCAGGCCTACCTGACGGGCGACCGCCTAGGGAGCCTGCTCACGCGCGGCGACGGCGTGCGCGTCCTGCTCGATCCGAAGCGCGTCCTGTTGACCGACAGCGTGGACGTGTTGCGCTCCCTGGCGGACCGCCATGCTGCCTGACGACGACACGCTGAGCCCCGCGCGCCTGCGCGAACTGGCCCAGCTCATCGAACGCCAGCTCGGCCTCGCGTTCGATCCGGAAGATGAGCGCCAGGCCGCGCGCCTGCTGCTTGGCCTTGCGCGCGAGCGCGGCGAGAGTCCGCAGGCCAGCCTGGAGTGGCTGACCGGCGGCGGGTGGGACGCGGAGAAGACGGCGCGGGTCGCGAACCTGCTGACGGTGGCGGAAACCTACTTCTTCCGGGAGGCGCGCGCTTACGATCTCATTGTCGACCTGGCGCGCAAACGAATGACGCGCGGTGGCACGCCGCTACGCATCTGGAGCGCGGGCTGCTGCACGGGCGAGGAGGCGTATTCCGCCGCGATCGCCCTGCGCGAGCATTTTCCGGCTGCACCGCCGGACGCCTGGCAGATTCTCGGCACCGACATCAACGAACCGAGCATCGCCAGGGCACGCGCCGGCGTCTACCGCGACTGGTCCTTCCGCGGCGCGGCGGAGTGGCTGCGCGAGCGCTACTTCGAGCCGCATGGTCCGGGCGAGTGGCGGCTGGCCGAGCGCGTGCGGGCGCAGGTCCGTTTCGACGTCCTCAACCTGGCTACGCCCGTGTACCCGCGTCCGGACAACGGCACTGCGGAACTGGATGTCATCCTGTGCCGCAACGTGCTCATGTACTTCACGCCGGCGCAGCGCCGCGCGATCGTCGGACGCATGACGGCGTGCCTGCGGCCGGAAGGCTGGCTGGTGGTCAGCCCGAGCGAGGCGTCGGCCGAACTGTTCGCCGCCTTCGAGCCGGTGTACCACCGCGACGCCGTCCATTACCGCCTGCGCGGGGCGGCCGGGCGGGAGTCGGGCTCCCTCGTGCCAGCCGCCGGACTTGCGCCAACGGCCGCTGCGGCCGGCAGCGCGCGGTCAGGGCGGGCGCCGCCGGCCGCCGTTCCCGCTGCGCCGCCCCGGCCGGGACCGCGCGCGCAGCACCTCTCGGTGCCAGCCCCCTCCGCGCGCGACTCGCGCGCCGCGGCCCTGCGCGAACAGGCTGGCCACGCGGTCGAACAGCGCAACTTCCTGCGCGCGCGCCGCCTGCTGCAGCAATTGCTGTACCTGGAGCCGGAGGACATCGCCGGTTTGTACCTGATGGGCCTCGTGCTGGAAGGCGGCGGCAGCAAGCGGGCGGCGCACGCGCGCTTCGCCGCCGCGGCCCGGCTGCTGGCCAACGTCCCTCCGGACGCCGTGGTGCCCGGCGTGGAGAGCCTTCCGGCGGCCGACCTGCGCACAGCCTTGCGGGCCCATAGCGATACCGGGGAGGGCCGGTCATGAACAACTCCCACCATACGCCGCACGACTGGGAAGCCATCCTGGCGCGCCTGCGCCGGCCGGACGTGGAAGCCGATCCGGAAGAGATCCTGCGCGCCCGCGCCCGCGCCCTGGCCGAGGCGCGGCCGGCGGTGCTCCTGGACGAGACGGCGCAGCTCGAGATGCTGGTGTTCACGCTGGGTGGCGAGCGCTATGCCTTCGCCACCAGCCAAGTCGTGCACGTCCTGCCGGCCACGCCGATCACGCGCCTGGCCGGTTTGCCCGGGCACGTGGCCGGGATCGTCGGCGTGGAAGGAGAGGTCTGGCCGCTGATCGACCTGCGCAGCTTCCTGTCCCTGCCGCTCGGCCGCCTGGCCGAACCGGCGGCCTTCGTCCTCGTGCGCAGCGGCGACAGCGAGGCCGGCTTCCTCGCCGAATCCATCGCCGGCGTCGAACGCTGCGCCGGCGAGGCGATGCAGCCGCCGTTCCCGCATCTGTCCGCAGCCGCCCGTGCGGCCTTGAGCGGCATCAGCCCCAACCGGACCGCATTGTTCGACGCGGACCGCTTGCTTCAACTCCCGCACCTGGCGCGTAACGGCCGGTCGGGTTCACCGGAGGAGTGACCATGTTGCGCCTGTCTCAACTTAACACGCGCGGTAAGCTGTTCTTCGCCTTCGCCTTGATCATGGCCCTCCTGATGGCCGTGAGCGCGCTGGCGTACCGCGACCTCAGCCAACTCAAGGCCACACAACAGAGCCTGTTCAGCGACGATCTCGCGCTCGCGCTCGACGTGCAGAAGCTGCGCTCGGCCATCAACCGCGAACGCGTGACCATGCTTTCCACCCTTGCCGATGGCGCCAACTCGGCGGCGCAGCTGTCCGCGATCGAGCAGGAGGGCGCCAAGGTCGACCAACTGGAACGGGCCATCGAAGCCTACGCGCCGCGCATGCCGCTGCACGCGGCCTCGCTGACCCAGTTCGGCGTGGCGCTGAACGCCTACCAGCGGGTGCGCGACGACACGGTGATGCCGGCGCTGCGCGCGGGCCGGCGTCCGGAGGCCACCGCGGCCATCGTCGGTCCGCTGCAGACGCGCTTCCAGGCGCTGCGCGAACAGGCCGACCGCATCGGCGATGCGGTCCAGGCGCAAGCCAGCGCCCGCATGCGCGAGGTGAACGACACGGTGGGCACTGCGCAGGCGACACTGCTCGGCGCGAACCTGGTGGCAGTAGCCCTGGCGGTGCTGCTGGTGCTGATGCTGGACCGGATCCTTGCCGCGCCGTTGCGCCAGGCGACCGGCCTCGCGCAGCTGGTGGGCACCGGCGACCTGACCGTCGCTATTCCGCGCACCGGCCAGCGCGACGAGACCGGTGCATTGCTCGATGCGCTTGACAACATGGTGGTCGCCTGGAGCGGCGTGATGCGCGAAAACGCCGCCGGCATCGGCGCCCTGAACGCGGCGGCGACCGACATCCTGGCCGCATCGACGCAGGCCGCGGCCAGTTCGGCGGAGACCGCCGCCGCGGTGGCGGAGACCAGCGCCACGGTCGAAGAAGTCAAGCAGACCGCCTTGCTGTCCAACGAAAAGGCCCACGCCGTCTCGGATGCCGCCCAGCGCGTGGCCGAGGTGGCCGAGCGCGGGCGCACGGCGATCGAGGGCGGGGTGCTCGGCATGGGGCAGATCCAGGAGCAGATGGACGGCATCGGCCAGACCGTGGTGCGCCTGTCGGAACGCAGCCAGGCCATCGGCGACATCATCGCCACCGTCGGCAGCCTGGCCGAACAATCGAACCTCCTGGCCGTGAACGCCGCGATCGAAGCGGCCAAGGCGGGCGAGCAGGGACGCGGCTTCGCCATCGTGGCGCAGGAGGTGCGGGCACTGGCCGACCAGTCGCGCCAGGCCACGCGCCAGGTCCGCCAGATCCTGGGCGAGATCGAAAAGGGGGTGGGTTCGGCCGTGATGATCGCCGAGCAGGCCGCCAAGACCGTGGCGCGCGGCGTGGAGCAGGCCAACGAGGCCGGGGCGGCGATCAACCATCTCGCCGACAGCGTCTCGACCGCCGCCGAGGCGGCCCTGCAGATCGCGGCGTCCAGCCAGCAGCAGCTGGCCGGCATGGACCAGGTGGCGATGGCCATGCAGAACATCAAGCAGGCCAGCGCGGATCATGCGTCCGGCTCGCGCCAGTCCGAGGGGGCGGCGCGCCGCCTGCACGAGCTGGGACAGCAGCTCTCCGCCAGCATTGCGCGCTTCCGCTTCGGCTGAATCATGGACTGGAACGATCCCGACTTCCGCCGCCGCCTGCGCGCCACGTTCGAGGCCGAGGCGCGCGAGCACCTGCGGGCCATCGTGCCTGACGTGGTGCTGGCCGAATCGGCGGCGGGAGCTGCCCTGGCCGAGGTCCTGGGACGGGTGCTCAAGCGCCTGCACACGCTGAAAGGGGCGGCGCGCGCCGTCGAACTGCCCGAGGCGGAGCAGCTGTGCCACGCGCTGGAAGGCTTGTGCGCCGGCTGGCAACGGCAGCACCAGGTGGGCACAGCGGAGCAGTTCGATCTGGTGCACCAGGCTTGCGCCACGCTGGAACAGCTGGCGCATGACCCGGCCCCGCAGTTCGCGGTGCAGGCGCTGGACCTGGCGCGAAGGATCGACCACACCGCCAGCGCGAACGCAGGCGCCGCGCCGCCGCCTCGGTCGGTCCCGTTGCCGCCGGCGGGCACGGTGTCCGAACCGGCCAAACCGGCGCGTGAGGAGGAGTACGATCCGCTCCCGACCCGCAGCCTGGCGGAGGCGGCCGAGCAGAGCGAAGCGGTGCGCGTCAAGGCGCACGATCTGGATCTCCTGCGTGGACAGGTGGACGCGCTGCTGCCGCTTGAATTGGCTCTGGCGCATCAGCTGGGCGAACTGCGCGAACTGGAGGCATTGGCCGGCGACCCGGACCAGGTGGCGGCCCGGGCACGCCAGCTTGCCGGGGCACTGCATGGCGCGCACACGCGCCTGTCGGCTGTGCGCACCCGGCTCGGCGAAGCGGTGCTGGATCTGGCGATGGTCTCGGCCCGCACCGCGCTCGACAACCTGCCGGGGGCGGTGCGCAACCAGGCGCGCATGCGCGGCAAGCGCGTTGCCTTCAACATGCGCAACGATGCCGGCCGCATCGACCGCCGCATCCTCGACGTCCTGCGCGAAGCGGCCCTGCACCTGGTGACCAACGCGATCGACCATGGTATCGAGCAGCCCGCTGCGCGCCGCGCGGCCGGAAAGGCGGAGGAGGGATCGCTCGAAGTGACGGTCAGCGCGGACGACGCGGGTTGGGTGACTCTCAGCGTCGCCGACGACGGCGCTGGCATGGACACGGCCGCGCTGGGGTCCGCCGCCGTGCGGCTCGGGGTCACGTCGGCGGAGCAGTTCGCGAGCCTCGATCAGCACCAACGCCTGCATCTGGCACTCGAAGCCGGCGTCTCGACCATGAGCGCCGTGACCTCCAGCTCCGGACGCGGCGTGGGCCTCGCCATTGTCGCCGAACGGGCGCGCGAGGTCGGCGGTGAGCTGCGTTTGCACAGCGCGCCGGGGCAGGGCAGCCGCTTCGAATTGAATGTGCCGGTGCGCGTGGCGGCCGTCCGCGCCCTGCTGGTGCGCTGTGCCGATGCCGTGTACGCCATCCCGCTGGCGGGCCTGGACGGGGTGGCGCGCATCGGTCCCGACGCGCTGGCCACGGTGGAAGGCCGCCTCACCTATGCGTGGAAGGAGCAGGTGCTGGCCGCCTTCCCCCTCGGCCAACTCCTCGGAGGCGGACCCGGCGAAGCCCGCGTGGCGATCGTCGCGCGCGCGTCCGGGCTGACGTGCGCGATCCTGGCCGACGACATCGAAGGCGAGCTGCCCCTGGTCCCGCGCGGCCTGGGCAAGCTCCTGGGACGCCCGCGCTACTACACCGGCGCCGCGCCGTTGCCGGACGGGCGCCTGGTGCCCCTGCTGGCCCTCGACCAGGTGGTGGCGGACGGAATGGGACGCCACGCTACCGGTGCGGTGATCCAGGCAGAGGCGGAGCGCCCCCTTGGGGAAGCGCGGCGCCGCATGCTGGTGGTCGAGGATTCGGTCACCTCGCGCCTCCTCCTCAAGCACATCATGGAAACGGCCGGCTACGACGTGGTGACGGCGGTCGACGGCCTGGATGCCCAGTCGCAGCTGCGCCATGGCCGCTTCGACGCGGTGGTGACCGACGTGGAAATGCCGCGCGTGGACGGCATCGCGCTCACCCGCAGCATCCGCGCCAATCCGGAAACCGCGGAGCTGCCGGTGGTGCTGGTCACGTCGCTGCAAGCGCCGGAGGAGCGCGAGCGCGGCCTGGAAGCGGGGGCGGACGCCTATGTCGTCAAGGGCGCGTTCGATCAGGACAGCCTGCTGGCCACGCTGGCCCGGCTGATGTGAGGCGGCCATGGTACGGGTGCTGATCGCGGAACGGGACATGGAGACGGCGCAGCGCACTTCCGCCAGCCTGGCCGAAGATCCGCGCCTGTGCGTGGTCGGGCTGGCCACCAGCTCACCGCAGACGGTGCGCCTGGCCATGCGCCTGCATCCGGACGTGATCGCCATCGCCAGCCGCCTCTCTGACGGCGCGGGCAGCGCCGCGGTGGCGCAGGTCATGACGCGCTGCCCGTTGCCGATCGTTGTGATGTGCGCGCAGGAGAGTCCCGAGGCGGTGGCGGACGGCTTCCGCTCGCTGACCGCGGGCGCGCTCGCCATCACGGCCTGTCCCGAGGCGGGGCCCAGCGCGGTCGCGGAACTGCGGCGCACGCTGCGCACGATGTCGGAAGTAAAAGTGGTGCGGCGCTGGGGAGCGTCGGCGGCGACGGCGGCGCCACTGAATGGCGGCCTGCGCCGGGTGCTGGTCGGCGCGTCGACCGGTGGACCGGACGCGCTGCGCCTCATGCTCGCCGCGTTGGCCCGACCCTTCCCCTTGCCGCTGGTGATCGTGCAGCACATGGCGGCCGGATTCACGGGCGGCCTGGTGCGCTGGCTGCAGGACGCATCCGGTTTCAACGTGGTCACCGCCGCCCACGACCAGCCCTTGCGGGCGGATGTCGCGTACATCGTGCCCGAAGGCGTGCACGCAACGCTGTCCGACAGCGATAGCCTGGTCTTGGCGCCCGGACGTCCGGAGCACGGCATGATGCCTTCCGCCTCCCATTTGTTCCGCTCCGTCCCGCCGGCCGAATGCGCGCGCACCGCGGCCGTGCTGCTGACCGGGATGGGCAAGGACGGCGCGCAGGAGCTGCGCGTCCTGAAGGACCACGGCGCAGTCACCATCGTGCAGGACCGCGCCAGCGCCGCCGTGTACGGCATGCCGGGCGAAGCGATCCGGCTCGACGCGGCGCGCCATGTGCTGGACCCGGCAGGCATCGGCCGGCTGCTCAATGGCCTGGTGCGGCACGCGCCCCCCGCAGGATAGAGCACTTGCGTTTTATTTTTATCCGGGTGAAAATAAGGTTTCTCTCATGACACCCGAATCGCCATGACGTACACGAGCTTCGAAGGACACCGCATCATCGGAGCGGGCAGTTTTGCGGAGGCGGCGCGCGCCGCCGTCGCCGCCGGCCACGCCGGGGGCCGTGACCCCGTCCTCGTGTTCGACGATGCGGACGGCCGCGTGGTCGATCTGGATCTGCGGGGCAGCGCGCGCGAGATCGACGCGCGCCTTGCGGCCGATCCGCGCAACCTGCCGCCGCCCGCGCCGCCGCCCGAGGAGGAAACAGCGGTGCGCACGCGCGGCCGCCCCAAGTTGGGCGTCGTCGCGCGCGAGGTAACCCTGCTGCCACGCCACTGGGAATGGCTGGCGCAGCAGCCTGGCGGCGCGTCGGTCGCGCTGCGCAAGCTGGTGGACGAGGCGCGCCGCACCCAGGGCGACAGGGAAGCGCGCCGCCTGCGCATGGAGCGCACCAACCGCTTCATGACGGCGCTCGGCGGCGATCTGCCCCAGTACGAGGAAGCCAGCCGTGCCATGTTCGCCGGCTTCGACGAGCGTTTCGAGGAACTGACCGCGTCCTGGCCGGCCGATGTGCGGGCCTACTGCCTGCGGCTGTACCGCCCCTGAACGGTCAGCGCGCCAGGTAGCCGCCGTCGATCACCAGCTCGGCGCCGGTGACGAACTTGGCCTCGTCGGAGGCCAGGTAGACGACACCATAGGCAATGTCGTCCGGCTCGCCTAAATGGCCGAGCGGGTGCAGGGCGACGACGGCCGCGCGCGCCGCCGCGGGGTCGGGCTGTGACGCGAGGAAGTTGTCCACCATCGGGGTGACGATGAAGCCTGGGTGGACCGAGTTCACCCGGATCCGGTCCGGCGCGTAGAGCAGGGCGTCGTTCTTGCTCATGGCCCGTACGGCGCCCTTGGAAGCGTGGTAGGCCGGCACGTCCGCCGCGCCGATGATGCCGTAGATCGAGGACAGGTTGATGATGCTGCCCCCACCCGCCTGGCGCATGTGTGGCACGGCGTGCTTGGTGCAGAAGAAGACGCCCTTCACGTTCACGGCCTGCACGCGGTCCCAGTCCGCTTCGCT
>DASRUW010000389.1:0-2522 GCA_035655255.1 Telluria sp.
TGCCGCGCAGCTCGGCCAGGATGCCCGGATCCTCGCGGGCGATGGCCAGCATGCTGCTCATGTTGTCGGGATCGAAACCGGCCTGGACCACCAGCTGGCGGATGGTGTGCATGCGCTCGAACAGAAAGGCCAGCGGGCTGCGCTCGGCCGGCTGGGGCGCGAACTGGGCCTCAAGCATGGCGCGCAGGGTGAACCAGGCCTTGAGCAGCTCGGCCAGGTGGCTCAGCTGGGCGGCCGCGGCGTCGCCGGGGTCTTCCGGCACCACGTCCTGGACGGTCACGTGGGTCAGGTCGCGCAGGGCGGCCACCAGGCGCGGATCGAAGCGGCTGGCGTTCAGGCGGAACAGCATGTCCAGGCGCGGCAGGTGATAGCGCTTGATGACGGCCTCGGCCACGTCGGCCACGGCCACCAGGCGTGCCAGCGGACTGATCTTGTCGCCCGGCAGGTCGTGCGGATAGCCGGAGCCGTCCAGCCGTTCGTGGTGCTGGAGCACGGCCAGGGCCGCCGCCGCCGGAAAGCCGGGCAGCTCGTGCAGCAGCACGTAGCCGGTGATGGGATGGACGTGGATGAAGCGCCGTTCCTCGGGCGCGATGGCGTGGCCGATGGCCAGCACGGCCGGGTCCGTGTGCAACTCCCCGACGTCGTGGCACAGGGCCGCCAGCAGGGCGGCCGGCAGGTCGTGCCCGGACAGGCGCAGCTGTTCGGCGAGCAGGCCGGTGATGATGGCGGTGCGCAGCGCGTGGTCGTAGATGGGGCGGCGCCGCTCCTTCATCACGGTCAGCCGCACGATGACCGGGCTGGGCAGGCGCAGCTCGGCCAGGGCGTGCTTGACGGCCAGCGGGTCGCGGCAGCGCGTGGCCATGCGCCGGTAGACCGGGTGCTGTTCCATGACCTTGCCCGCTTCCATGGCCAGCACGGCCGCGTCGACCGGCTGGTCGGCCAACAGGCTGTGGTCGATCGGCACGGCCAGCTTGTGCTGGGTGAGCCGGGCGAAGGCGCGCTGGTCGATGCGCGCCCCCTTGGCCAGCAGCTTCATGCCGTTGCTGGCGTAGATGTCCTCGGCGGCGACCACCTCGGTCGTGTCGCCCAGCTCGGTCACCGCGTGGATGTAGTGCGGACTCTCGTCCGGCAGGTCGGCGGGGAGGGCGGGGATGGAGGCGCGCGGAGCGGAGAGCATCATGGCGGGGCCCTTTTCTTGACGCTCCTTAAAATATACGCCTGATTCCTCCCGGAATTTACAACGATCGTTATGCGGCCGCGACTTTGAGGCCGGCAGGCGACACTTCCATCGCTTCGCCCGGCAGCAGGGGGTGAGTTGCCAGAGAGTAAGGTCCGATCGCGCTGCGCACCAGGCGCAGGGTGGGCAGTCCGACCGCGGCCGTCATGCGCCGCACCTGGCGGTTCTTGCCTTCGGAAATCGTGATCGCCAGCCAGGAGGTGGGCGCGCTGGCGCGCTGGCGGATCGGCGGGTGGCGCGGCCACAGCCAGTCCGGCTCGGCGATGCGCACGGCCTTGGCCGGGCGGGTGACGAAATCGCCCAGGTCGAGCGGGGCGCGCAGCCGCGCCAGGGCGGCCGCGTCCGCTTCGCCCTCGACCTGGACCAGGTAGGTCTTTTCTTCCTTGTAGTCGGGGTGGGCGATGGCGTGCTGGAGCTTGCCGTCGTCGGTCAGCAGCATCAGGCCCTCGCTGTCGGCGTCCAGGCGGCCGGCCGGATACACCCCCGGCAGCTTGACGAAATCGGCCAGGGTGGGGCGGCCTTCCCCGCCCGAAAACTGGCACAGGACCTGGTAGGGCTTATTGAATAGAATGAGTGGCATTGTCGGGGCGCGGGGGTAAAATGTTTGGCTTGGGGCGGTCAAACCCATGGCGCCTGATAAAATCCTGGTGCATAATATGAAACGCACCTCTTATGTCTTATAGAAGACTGTGACCACTTCGGAGAATACGATGTACCAACATATCAAAGTCCCTGCAGACGGCCAGAAGATCAGCGTCAATGCCGATTTTTCGCTGAATGTACCAGATAATCCCATCATCCCCTACATCGAGGGCGACGGCACCGGCGTGGATATCTCCCCGGTCATGATCAAGGTGGTGGACGCGGCCGTGGCCAAGGCCTACGGCGGCAAGCGCAAGATCTCCTGGATGGAAATCTTCGCCGGCGAAAAATCGACCAAGGTCTACGGCCCGGACGTGTGGCTGCCGGAAGAAACCCTGCAGGTGCTGAAGGACTACGTCGTGTCGATCAAGGGCCCCCTGACCACCCCGGTCGGCGGCGGCATCCGCTCCCTGAACGTGGCCCTGCGCCAGGAACTGGACCTGTACGTCTGCCTGCGCCCGATCCAGTATTTCGACGGCGTTCCTTCGCCGCTCAAGGAGCCGCACAAGACCAACATGGTGATCTTCCGGGAGAACTCGGAAGACATCTACGCCGGCATCGAGTGGCAGCAGGGCTCCGAAGCCGCCAAGAAGGTGATCGACTTCCTGGTCAAGGAAATGGGCGTCAAGAAGATCCGCTTCCC
>DASRUW010000390.1:0-3717 GCA_035655255.1 Telluria sp.
GAACTACGTCACGGCGATCACCCAGCTGGCCCAGACCACGCTGCGTTCCGTGATCGGCCGCATGGAGCTGGACAAGACCTTCGAGGAGCGCGACCACATCAACACCACCGTGGTGAACGCGATCGACGAATCGGCCGCCAACTGGGGCGTCAAGGTGCTGCGCTACGAGATCAAGGACCTGACCCCGCCGACCGAAATCCTGCACGCGATGCAGGCCCAGATCACGGCGGAGCGCCAGAAGCGCGCCCTGATCGCGGCTTCCGAAGGCCGGATGCAGGAGCAGGTCAACATCGCCACCGGCGAACGCGAGGCGTCCATTGCCAGGTCCGAGGGCGAGAAGCAGTCCGCCATCAACCGCGCCGAAGGCGAGGCGAAGGCGATCCTGGCGCTGGCCAACGCCAACGCGGAGGCCCTGCGCCAGATCGGCGCGGCCATCCGCGACCCGGGCGGCGCCGACGCCGTGAACCTCAAGGTCGCGGAGCAGTACGTGCACGCTTTCGCCAACCTCGCCAAGACCAACAACTCGATCATCGTGCCGGCCAACATGGGCGAGATCAGCGGTTTGATCGCGAGTGCCATGCAGATCGTCAAGGCGCAGAAGTGAAACGGGTCGTCGTCCTGACCGGTGCTTCGGAGGGGATTGGCGCCGAGCTGGCGCGCCAGTTGGCCCGGCGCGGCTATGACCTGGTGCTGGCCGCCCGCAGCGAGGAGCCTTTGCGCGCCGTGGCAGCCGAATGCGAGGCGCTCGGCGCGCGCGCGCTGGCCGTGCCGACGGACGTGGGCGTACAGGCGCAATGCCGGCAGCTGATCGCGCAGGCGGTATCTCAGTTCGGCCGCATCGACGTCCTGGTCAACAATGCCGGCAAGTCGGCGCACGCGCTGTTCGAGGACGTGGACGACCTGCACTGGTACGAGGACCTGATGCGGGTGAACCTGTGGGGCAGCGTGTGGTGCACGCAAGCCGCGCTGCCGCATCTGAAGGCCACGCGCGGCACGGTGGTGGCGGTGTCCTCGCTGGCCGGCCTGATCGGCGTGCCGGCCCGCACGGCCTACAGCGCCACCAAGTTCGCCATGACCGGCTTTTTCGAGAGCCTGCGCGCGGAGATGAAGCCGCACGGCGTGGCGGTCACTATCGCCTATCCGGGCGTGGTGGCGACCCGCATCCGCCACAACGGCTACAACGCGCGCGGCGAAAAGGCCGGCGTGAGCGGCCTGCGCGAGGACGATGCGATGCCGGTGGACGAGTGCGCCCGCCTGATCCTGGAGGGCATGGAGCGGCGGGAGCGGGACGTGGTCATGACCTTCAAGGGCAGGATCGGCCGCTACCTCAAGCTGCTGGCCCCTGGCCTGGTCGAACGCATGGCCCTCAACGCCCTGAAGGACGCCGGCAAACCCGGGACTTAAACCCTGTTTAAGACAAGTGGTCTATAACGTTGGCAAACACTCCAACAAGGGGACCACTCCATGAAAGCCTGGCTGCGCGCAAACAAGGGATTTCTCGCCTTTCTGGCACTCTTCGGCATCTTCCGGACCGCCATTGCCGACTACAACCCGATTCCGTCCGGCTCCATGCATCCCAACCTGCTCGAGGGCGACGTGGTGCTGGTCAACCGGCTGGCCTTCGACCTCAAGCTGCCGCTGACCGACGTGGTGCTCACCCACCTGGGCGAGCCGCGGCGCGGCGACGTGGTGACCTTCTCGTCCCCGGAGGACGGCACGCGCCTGATCAAGCGCCTGGTGGCCCTGCCGGGCGACCAGGTCGAGATGCGCGACGAGCAGCTGATCATCAACGGCAAACCCTCCCGCTATGCCGAAATCGACCAGTCCTTCGAAACGCTCGGCCCGGGTTTCACGACGCCGGCCGTGCGCCTGGCCGAGGAGACGGGCAGCGGCAAGCGCGAGATCCAGGTGCTTCCTCAGGTCGAGGCGCGCCGCAACTTCGGTCCCATCGTGGTCCCGGCCGGGCACTACATGATGTTGGGCGATAACCGCGACAACTCGCGCGACTCGCGCTACATCGGCATGGTGCCGCGCGAACTCCTGATCGGGCGCGCCGAGCGTGTGCTGGTTTCGGCGGACATCACGGGCAATTGGATGCCGCGCACCGAGCGCTTTGGCATGCGCCTGCATTAAGCACTATTAACCATTAGAATTGCGCTTTTGTCACTCGGCGAAGGCGCGCTTCATGCATAGGTGGTTGACGGTCATTCTCGCTTGTCTCGGCATGGTCGGCGCGCTGGCCATCGACACCTACCTGCCTTCCATTCCCGCCATCGGCCGCGAGTTCGAGGTCAGTCCGGTGGCGGTCCAGCAAACCCTGTCCCTGTACCTGTTCGCGTTCGCGTTCATGATGCTGTTCTACGGGACGCTGTCCGACTCCTTCGGCCGGCGCCCGGTGCTGCTGGTGGCGCTGGCGCTGTACACGCTGGCCTCGGCGGCCGCGGCGTGGTCGCCCAGCTTCGGCTGGCTGCTCGCTTGCCGCGTGCTGCAAGGCCTGGCGGCGGGCGCGGGGTCCGTGATCAGCGCGGCGATCGTGCAGGACCGCTTCAGCGGCGCGCAGGCGCAGCGCATGATGTCCCACATGATGATGGTGTTCGGCCTCGCGCCCGCCATCGCGCCGGTCCTGGGCGGCTACCTGCACGTCACCTTCGGCTGGCGCGCCACCTTCGTGTTCCTGTTCCTGTTCGGCGTGGCGATGATGCTGGTGTGCTGGCGCGCGCTGCCCGAGAGCCTGCCGCCGGAAAAGCGCCAGCCTTTCCATCCCGTCGCCATCGCCCGCAACTATCTCATGGTGCTGGCGCGGCGCGAGTTCCTGATGCTGGCGCTGTCGCTCGGCCTCGTGTTCGGCGGGCTGTCCCTGTACATCGGGTCGGCCGCGCAATTCGTGATGGGCATCCTGCACAAGCCCGAGACGGCCTTCGCCTGGATGTTCATTCCCCTGATCGGCGGCATGGTGCTCGGCTCCGCCGTGGGCGGCAAGCTGGCGCACCGCGTGTCCGCCTCCGCCATGGTCTGGCTGGGCTATGGGCTGATGGGATTGTCCGGCCTGTGGGGCGTGGTCTACAACCTGCGGTGGACGGCGGAGGTGCCGTGGGCCGTGCTGCCTCTGGCGCTGTTCAGCTTCGGGCTGGCCTTCGCCATGCCGGCCATTCAGAACGCGGCCTTGGCGCTGTTCCCGGAGAACCGGGGGCTGGCCGCGTCCATGCAGTCGTTTATCCAGATGATGTCGTTCGCGCTGGTGTCGGGCTTTCTGGCGCCGCTGCTGTTCGATAGCGCGCTGAAGCTGGCGAGCGGGCTGTCCGTGTGTCTCGTGGCGGGATTCGTGTGCTGGCGGATGTCAACGCGCCGTCGATCCCCACTTGCGCGGGGATGACACCTCAGCGGCGGTTCTGCTTCATGGCCGACGCCACTTCGCGCTTGGCGTCGCGTTCCTTCTCCGTGGCGCGCTTGTCGTGCTGCTTCTTGCCCTTGGCCAGGCCGACCTCGCATTTCACCCGGCCGCCCTTGTAGTGCAGGTTGAGCGGCACCAGCGTGAAGCCGGAGCGCTCGGACTTGCCGATCAATTTGTCCAGCTCCGCGCGGTGCAGCAGCAACTTGCGCGTGCGCGTCGCCTCGGTCGAGATGAAGCGCGACGCGGTCGGCATGGCGCTGATGTGGGCGCCGAACAGGAACAGTTCGTCGCCCTTGCGGATGATGTACGCCTCCTTGAGCTGCACG
>DASRUW010000391.1:0-4660 GCA_035655255.1 Telluria sp.
CAGGTGGAGCAGTTCCCGAAGATGGAGGGCCGCCAGATGGTGATGATCCTCGCGCCGAAGAAGAAGAAATAAGCGGAACACCCGTTTCCGAGAAGGCAGGCCGGCGGCCTGCCTTTTTCTTTTTCGGGGAAAATGTGTTACACTTGCCGGCTCCCGTTCTCTCAAGGGCGGGATATCCGTGGGAGCAGGCACCAAAAAGCGCGGCACAGGGCCGCCACCTGCAACCCGGTGATTCTGGAGCATTCAAATGCCAAAGATGAAAACCAAAAGCAGCGCGAAGAAGCGTTTTCGCGTGCGTCCGGGTGGTACCGTCAAGTCGGGCATGGCGTTCAAGCGTCACATCCTGACCAAGAAGACCACCAAGAACAAGCGTCAGCTGCGTGGCACCCGTAACATCAATGCGTCGGACGTGACGAGCGTCTACCGCATGATGCCGTCCGCTTAATCTCACTAAACAAAAGGAGCTACCATGCCTCGAGTAAAACGTGGGGTTACTGCACGTGCCCGTCACAAGAAAGTCCTCGACCTCGCCAAAGGTTACCGTGGTCGCCGCTCGCGCGTCTACCGCGTGGCCAAGCAGGCCGTCATGCGCGCAGGCCAATACGCCTACCGCGATCGCCGCAACAAGAAACGCGTGTTCCGCGCCCTGTGGATCACCCGTATCAATGCTGCGACCCGCGAACATGGCGTGACCTACAGCGCGTTCATGAACGGCCTGAAGAAGGCTGCGATCGAACTGGACCGCAAGGTCCTGGCCGACATGGCTGTCATGGACAAGCCTGCCTTTGCCGCCATCGTCAACACGGTGAAAGCGAAGCTCGCCGCTTGATCGCGCGACCGTAGTCGAAGCCGCTGAAAATGGCGGCGTGAAAAAGCGGGGCATCGGTTCACACCGTGCCCCGTTTTCATTCCAAGCTTACGAAAACACACGATGACTTCCCTGGATGAACTTGTCGCCGCCGCGCAGGCCGATTTCGCCGCCGCCGCCGACGCCGCCGCACTGGAAAACGCCAAAGCCAAGTACCTTGGCAAGACCGGCCAGATCACCGAGCAGATGAAGGGCCTGGGCAAGCTCGAACCCGAGCAGCGCAAGGCCCAGGGCGCGTTGATCAACGCGGCCAAGGAAGCCATCGAAGGCGCGCTGAACGCGCGCCGCGACGCCCTGGCCAACGCCCAGATGGAGGCGCGCCTGAACGCCGAGGCGATCGACGTGACGCTGCCCGGCCGCGGCCGCGCCAAGGGCGGCATCCATCCCGTGATGCGCACCTGGGAGCGCGTCGAACAGATCTTCCGTTCCATCGGTTTCGACGTGGCCGACGGCCCCGAGATCGAGACCGACTGGTTCAATTTCACCGCCCTGAACAGCCCAGAGAACCATCCGGCCCGTTCGATGCAGGACACCTTCTACGTCGAGGGCAACGACAGCACCGGCAAGCCGCTGCTGCTGCGCACCCACACCTCGCCCATGCAGGTGCGCTACGCGCGCACCCACACGCCGCCGATCAAGGTGATCGCGCCGGGCCGCACCTACCGCGTCGATTCGGACGCGACCCACTCGCCCATGTTCCACCAGGTCGAGGGCCTGTGGATCGCCGAGGACATCTCGTTCGCGGACCTGAAAGGCGTGTACCTGAACTTCGTAAAGGCCTTCTTCGAGACCGACGACCTGCAGGTGCGCTTCCGCCCGTCCTACTTCCCGTTCACGGAACCGTCGGCGGAAATCGACATCGCCTTCGGCAGCGGCCCGCTGAAAGGGCGCTGGCTGGAGGTGTCCGGCTCGGGCCAGGTGCACCCCACGGTGGTGCGCAACTTCGGCCTGGATCCGGAAAAATACATCGGCTTCGCGTTCGGCTCCGGCCTCGAGCGCCTGACCATGCTGCGCTACGGGATCGACGATCTGCGCCTGTTCTACGAAGGCGACCTGCGCTTCCTGAAGCAGTTCAACTAATTCGAAGGGCCCGAACAATATGCAATTCTCCGAAAACTGGCTCCGTACCATGGTCGATCCGAAGATGACTTCGGACGAACTGGCCCACCTGCTGACGATGTCCGGCCTCGAGGTCGAGGAAGTCGAACCGGTGGCGCCGCCGTTTTCCAACGTGGTGGTGGCCGAGGTGCTGGAAGTGGTCAAGCACCCGGACGCCGACCGCTTGCGCGTGTGCACGGTCGATGCCGGCACCGGCACCCACCTGAACATCGTGTGCGGCGCGCCCAACGTGCGCGCCGGGATGAAGGCCATCTGCGCCATGGCCGGCGCGGTGCTGCCGCCAGGCCCGGACGGCAAACCCTTCCACATCAAGGTCGGCAAGCTGCGCGGCATCGAGTCGCAGGGCATGATGTGCTCGGCCAAGGAACTCAAGCTATCCGAGGAAAGCAGCGGCCTGATGGAACTGCCGGCCGACGCGCCGGTGGGCGTGAACATCCGCGACTACCTGGCCCTGAATGACCTGAAGTTCACCATCAAGCTCACCCCGAACAAGGCGGACTGCCTGTCGGTGCTGGGCGTGGCGCGCGAAGTGGCGGCCCTGACCGGCGCGCCCTTGAGCGTGCCGGCCAACCGCATCGTGCCCGTCACGCTGGACGAGAAGCTGCCGGTGAAGGTGTCGGCGCCCGACCTGTGCGGCCGGTTCTCGGGCCGCGTGATCCGCGGACTGAACGCGCGCGCCGCGACCCCGGCCTGGATGGTGCAGCGCCTGGAACGCAGCGGGCAGCGCTCGGTGTCGGCCCTGGTCGACATCTCCAACTACGTCATGCTGGAACTGGGCCGTCCGTCCCACGTGTTCGACCTGGCCAAGATCCACGGCACGATGGACGTGCGCTGGGGCCGCAAGGGCGAGACCCTCAAGCTCCTGAACGGGAACACGGTGGAAGTGGACGAGTGGGTCGGCGTGATCGCCGACGACAAGGAGCTCGAGTCCCTGGCCGGCATCATGGGCGGCGACGCCACCGCCGTCTCGCTCGACACCACCGACATCTACCTGGAAGCGGCGTTCTGGTGGCCGAATGCCATCCAGGGCCGCGCGCGGCGCTACAACTTCTCGACCGACGCGGCGCACCGCTTCGAGCGCGGCGTGGACTATGCGACCACGGTGGAGCACATCGAGCGCATCACGGCCCTGATCGTGGAAATCTGCGGCACGCCCGACACCCGCGTGGGCCCGGTGGACGACCACGTCGTCAACCTGCCGCAGCGCGCCCCGGTGACGATGCGCACGGCGCGCGCGCAGAAGGTGATCGGCGTGCCGATCGACGACGCCATGGTGGCGGACATCTTCACCCGCCTCGGCCTGCCGTTCGAGCAGGAGCCGGGCCTGTTCCGCGTGCACGCGCCGTCCTACCGCTTCGATATCGAGATCGAGGAGGACCTGATCGAGGAAGTGGCGCGCGTGTACGGCTTCGAGAACATCCCGACCCTGCCGCCGGTGGCCGAGAACCGCATGCTGATCGCGCCGGAGGACACCCGCTCCCTGTTCGACCTGCGCCACCAGATGGCGGACCTGGGCTACCAGGAAGTGGTCAACATGAGCTTCGTGGAAGCCGGGTGGGAGGCCGATTTCGCGGCCAACACCAACCCGATCGTGCTGCAGAACCCGATCGCGAGCCAGCTGTCCGTGATGCGTTCGACCCTGATCGGCAGCCTGATCGCCAACGTGCGCTACAACCTGAACCGCAAGACCGGCCGGGTGCGCGTGTTCGAGGCGGCCACCGTCTACCTGCGCGACGCGCAGGCCGTGGACGGCCCGCTGGCCGTGGCCGGCTACGCCCAGCCCAAGCGCCTGGCCGCCATCGCCTACGGCCCGGCCGAGGAAGAACAGTGGGGCTTGCCGACCAAGAACGTCGACTTCTTCGACGTCAAGGCCGACCTGGAAGCCCTGTTCGCCCCGCGCGTGCCCCGTTTCGTCAAGGCCGAGCATCCGGCCCTGCACCCGGGCCGCAGCGCCCGCATCGAGCTCGATGGCAAGGCGGTCGGCTGGATCGGCGAGCTGCATCCGCGCTGGATGCAGCAATACGACCTGCCGCTGGCGCCGGTCCTGTTCGAGGTGGACGCCGTTGTGCTACAGCAACGTCCGCTGCCGGCCTACCGCGAAGTGTCGAAGTTCCCGGCGGTAACTCGCGACCTCGCCATGGTGGTCGCGCAAACGGTTCCGGCGCAGGCGCTGATCGACGCATTTGTTGCAGCGAAAGAAACGTGTCCGCATGGAAATATTGTGCAAGCCATTGTTTTGTTTGACGAATATCGTGGCAAAGGACTGGCTTCCGACGAAAAATCCCTTGCTTTCCGATTCGGCTTGCAAGATACTCAAACCACCTTGCAGGACGAGGCCATCGAAGCCCTCATGACCGCGATGATCGCGGCCGCAAGCGCTTGCGGCGCCAAGCCGCGTTCCTGAATTTGACTGGTAGGGGTTGTAAAATTAACAACAACGATCTGGATTCCGCCGTGCTGGCCAATCTCCAGCAGGCAATGCAGGCTTCCAAGACGCGCCAGGCGGTGGAGCAGGATCTGCCGACGCTGACCAAGGCCGAACTGGCCGAACTGCTGTTCGAGCAGGTTGGCCTCAACAAGCGCGAAGCCAAGGACATGGTCGAGACCTTTTTCGACGAGATCCGCAACGCGCTCGAGCGTGGCGAGTCGGTCAAGCTCTCGGGTTTCGGCAAC